>JAJYPQ010000257.1 GCA_021795255.1 Pseudomonadota bacterium | reverse complement strand
ACGCGTAAGCTCCTGGACGAGCGAGCCGAATGGGTCGATATGGGCGCGCACCGTATAGTGGTAGACGCCAAGCTCCAAGACCCGAAAACGTCCCTCATAACGATCGTTGCCGAGCGCTGTCATGCGCGTCGTGCTCATCAAGCGGCCGCCGGGTTTGCGCACGCACAGCACGCAGGCCACGGCGTCGTGGCCATCGGCGAACACATCGGCCTCCACGACCACGGTATCGCCGATCGCGCGCTTGATCGCAAAGCGGCCGCAGTCGACCGCCGGGGCCAGCGCCTCGATCACCACCCGGCATCGGCCATCGGCCGGCAGCGGTGGCTGCTTGACCGAACGCCGCGCCACGGCCTAGCTACTCGCGTCCGGCGGGGCCTTGAACACGAGCACCGCAAGCGGTGGCACGACGAGATTGAGTGACTGCAGAGCGCCGTGCGCGGCCACCGGCACGGTCGCAAGCCCGCCGATGTTACCCTGCCCGCTCCCGCCGTAGACTGTGGCGTCGGTGTTCAAGACCTCCTGCCAGAACCCCGGGCGCATCACCCCGAGACGGTAGTTGTGGCGCGGCATGGGCGTGAAATTGGCGACCACAAGCAGCGGGTCACCTGCGGGCTCGGCGAAGCGATAGAAGCTGATGACGCTCTGCTCCCAATCCCCGGCATCCACCCACCGAAAGCCCGAAGGCTCGGTGTCGGCCCTGTGGAGCGCGGGATTTCCTCGATACAAGGCGTTGAGATCACGCACCAGGCGCTGTATGCCGCGGTGCGGCTCGTAGTCGAGGAGATGCCAATCGAGGCTGTCCTCGTGGTTCCACTCCCGCCATTGGGCGATCTCTGCGCCCATGAACAAAAGCTTCTTGCCGGGGTGGCAGAACATATAGGCGAGCAGCACGCGCAGATTCGCAAATCGCTGCCAATCGTCGCCCGGCATCTTGGCGATCAGCGAACGCTTGCCATACACCACCTCGTCATGCGAAAGCGGCAACACGAAGTTTTCCGAAAAGGCATACCACAGACTGAAGGTCAGCTGCCCTTGGTGGTGCTTACGGTAGACGGGGTCCTTTTCCATGTAATCGAGCGTGTCGTGCATCCAGCCCATATTCCACTTATAGCCAAACCCAAGCCCCCCGGCATAGACCGGCCGCGACACCTGGGGCCAGGCCGTGGACTCCTCGGCTATGGTCTGTACGTCGGGATAATGCCGGTATATGGACTTATTGAGCTCCCGCACGAACTGGATCGCCTCCTCATCCTCGCGGCCCCCCTCGGTATTGGGCATCCACTCCCCCGGGGCGCGCGCATAATCGCGATAGAGCATGGATGCCACGCCATCGACCCGCAGACCGTCCATGTGAAACCTGTCGAGCCAGTAAAGCGCGCTCGAGATGAGGATCGAACGCACCTCGTGACGGCCATAGTTGAACACGCTCGAGCGCCATTCCGGATGGTAGCCGCGGCGTGGGTCGGCATGCTCGAAAAGATGCGTCCCGTCGAAAAACCCAAGCCCGTGACGATCCGTTGGAAAATGCGACGGCACCCAATCGAGGATCACTCCAATACCCTGGCGATGCAGGGCGTCGATGAGATGCATGAGATCCTCGGGCGCACCGAAACGCGCGGTGGGCGCGAAATATCCCGTGGTCTGATAGCCCCACGAACCATAGAAGGGGTGTTCGGTAAGCGGCATGAATTCGACATGCGTAAACCCCATGTCGGCGACATAGGGCGGCAGCGCCAAGGCCAACTCGCGGTAACTGAGCCAACGCCCGCCCTGCTCCGGCACCCGCCGCCAGGAACCGGCATGCACCTCGTAGATGCTCACCGGCGCGGTCAGCGCAATCCGCTCACCGCGCTGCGCCATCCACGCCGCATCCTGCCACGCATAAGAACCGTCGCACACCACCGAGGCCGTGCGCGGCGGCAGTTCGCACCGAAACGCGAACGGATCGGCCTTCTCCACTTCATAGCCGGAATCGCGCGCGACGATGTGGTATTTATAGAGGGCACCGGGGCCGATCCCGGCGATAAAGCCCGCCCACAGACCCGACCCGTCGTCGCGGACCTTGAGCGGATGGGCCTCCTTGCGCCAACCGTTAAAATCGCCGATCACCGACACCGACCGGGCATTGGGTGCCCACACGGCGAAATGCACGCCTGTATCCGCCGCCACGCGCAGCAGATGCGCGCCGAGCTTCTCGTAGAGCCGCGCATGCCGCCCTTCGCGGAAGAGGTAAATATCCTCCGGACTGAACCAGGCATCCACACTGCCGATCGGCGCCTCGCGCCTCGCGCCCCTGCCGCTTGGCATGCACTATTCTCCCTTGCCGAGCATCGCGTGCCCAAAACACGTGGCCCCAAGCCAACTTCTTGACTCATGTTACGGACCATGCCCGTTCATGACAAGTAGCGAAACATCCGCCGTCTGACCAAAAAGCGCGCGATGGGTGCTACCTTTCGATGGCCCTGATATTGTGCACAAGCACCAAAACGGACCGCCATGGTTCGCGCGCCGCACGGCCGGATGCCGTTTAGGACTTGGGGCCAAGGACTTGGTGGGGCCATCGGCGCGCCTTGTGGCCGGTTGCGCCCGCTATAAGGACTTCTTGTCTTATGCCGTATGATAGGAATTTAGACCAACAGGCCGCCTGTGGCATAATACCTGCAGGCCATGAACCTCTGAAAAGCCCTGTACCCCCAACGATCACACAAAAGGTCAGCACGTGCCCGGCACCCATTATCCCCTTGAAGTCCAGCCACTCATTCCGCAAAAACTCACGCGCCTCACAGAACTTGCGGGCGATCTCCTTTATAGCTGGAATCGATCCATCCGCGCACTGTTCGTGCGCCTCGATCCAGGGCTCTGGGAGCAGTGCGGGCGCAACCCCAAACTCATGCTGCGACGCGTGGCCCAGGCGCGGCTCGACGAGGCCGCGGGGGACCCGTTGTTTCTCGAGGAGTATCAGCGCGCGCTTTCCATGTACGACACCTACCACGCCGTGCGCCTGTCTTCGAGGCTCACGGACATCGATCCCCAAACCGATCTTGTCGCCTACTTTTGCGCCGAATTCGGACTCCATGAAAGCCTGCAGATCTACTCCGGAGGCCTTGGCATACTGGCCGGTGACCACTGCAAGGCGGCAAGCGACTTAGGTCTTCCGTTCGTGGCCGTGGGCCTCCTCTACCGGCAGGGGTACTTCACGCAGACCATAGATGCCCATGGCAACCAGATCGTCGGCACGGCGCCCGCCGTGCTCGCCGATCTCCCGGTGTGCCCGGTGTGCGATGACAAGGGGCGCGAACTGCGGGTATCGGTCACGCTTTTGGAGCGCGCGGTGGAACTTAAGGTGTGGCGGGTAGCGGCCGGACGTATCAGTCTTTATCTGCTAGACAGCGACATCCCCCAAAACTCCGAGGCCGACCGCGGTATCACCTGCCAGCTCTACGGCGGCGACCGCGATACCAGGTTGCGCCAGGAGATCATCCTTGGCATAGGCGGGGTGCGCGCACTGCGCGCGCTCGGCCTTAAGCCCACCGTCTGGCACATCAACGAAGGTCACCCCGCCTTGCAGATCGTGGAGCGCGTGCGCGAACTCACCACACAAGGTTGGGATTTCGACACGGCGCTGGAGGTGGTGGCCGCCGGGACCGTGTTTACGACCCACACCCCTGTACCGGCCGGCCACGACATTTTTGACCAGGAACTGTTCGGGCGCTACCTCGAGCCCTATGTCACCGAACTTGGCATCGGCCTAGACGAACTGAAGTCCTTGGGATCGAGCCCCATAAGCCAGGGCGGCTTCAACATGACCGCGTTCGCCCTGCGGGCCTCGCGCTTTCATAATGGGGTAAGCCGCATCCACGGCGGTGTCGCCTCGCGCATGGAGGCCTACATCTGGCCGCAGATTCCGTGGGCCGAGAACCCGGTCGGGCATGTGACCAACGGGGTGCATGTCGCGACATTCCTGGCCCACGAGTGGAGCAGCCTGTTCGACGTGCGCTTTGGCAGCGAGTGGCGCAATAAGCTCACCGAAGCCGCCTACTGGACGCGCATCGACGCCATCCCAGACCACAGCTACTGGAGCGTCCATCAATCCTTGAAGGGCGCGATGCTGGAGGCCGTGAACAAGCGCGTCACCCGCCAATACCGGCGCAACGGGGTAGGCGAGGGCGTGATCCGGCGGCTCACCCGACAACTGGAACCCGACGCCAAGGCGCCGCTTGTCATAGGCTTTGCGCGGCGCTTTGCGACCTACAAACGCGCGGGCTTGCTGTTTGAGGACCCGATGCGCCTGGCGCGCCTGCTGAACGATCCGGATCGCCCGGTGCTGCTGCTCTTTGCCGGCAAGGCCCACCCCCATGACCATCCGGGCCAAAATCTCATCCGGCAGATCCACGAGTTCTCGCGCCGCCCGGAGTTCGAGGGCAAGGTCATCTTGATCGAAGGCTATGATCTTGCGCTCGCCCGCCGGCTCGTCACCGGTGTCGATGTCTGGCTGAACACCCCCGAGTACCCGCTGGAGGCAAGCGGGACATCCGGACAAAAGGCCGCCATCAATGGGGTCGCCAACCTAAGCGTGCTCGACGGCTGGTGGGGCGAAGGGTATGCGAGCGACAACGGCTGGGGCATATGTCCGCACAAGGGCCTGATCGACAACGACCAGCGCACCCGCGAAGAGAGCGCAGAGGTGCTGGACATTCTCGAACAGCAGGTCATACCCCTCTACTTCAATACCGTAGAGCACGGCTACTCGCGATCCTGGATCGCCCTCTCCAAGGCCGCGATGCGCCGCGCCATGCCCGTCTTCAATTCCGAACGCATGGTGCTCGAGTACGCGCGCGATTATTACCGCAAGGCCGCCGATCATGCGCGGGGGCTCGCGGCCGACGACGCCGCACAAGGCCGCACACTGGCGCGCTGGAAGCGCCAGGTGGCCGCCGCCTGGCCCAATGTCCGTCTCGAACCAGGCCAGGACATCCCCGAGGCCCTCAAGGTCGGCGAACCTTTGCGCCTTACCGTGCTCATACACGGCAACGGCCTGCGCGAAGAGGACCTGGTCGTGGAGTGCCTGTTTGAATCCACGGATGACTCAGGCGAGACCCTGGTACGCGATAAGGCCTCTTTCGCCCCCTGCGGCACCGACGGCGAGGGACGCCTGATCTTTCGTCTCGACCATAAACCCGAGACGCCGGGATTCCAGACGCTGCGGATCCGTGCCTACCCCTATCACACCTTGCTTGCCCACCGTTTTGAGATGGGCTGCATGGTGTGGTTATAGCGGCGGAGCCGGCCGGTACGCGTCTCCTATTCCAGGTTCGGGAGGCCAGATACGCCTCCCCAGGAAGGGGGTTGTCCACGGCCCACAACGTAAGTTGTGCTAAGACTAAAGGTGCGAGCGCGACCATGTAAAGGCCAGCGCACGCCCGTTTCGGTCAGGACCGCGTAAGCCCGCGATAGAGCGTGCGCCGCTCGATCCTGAGAATACGCGACCTCGCGCGCCTAGGCGTTCGCATTCCTCCTCAGGTCACGCGGTCGCGTGCCAGACCGAGCAAGTCGCCATGCACGCGCCATCGCACCTTGCACTAAGTCATCGCGCCTGCGGCGCCCTTCAATACACCACGCCCGAGCCCCAAGCGCGCCCGGCCTTCTCAGACCTGCACGAACAGCCCCTCCAAGGCGCCCGGGGGCGTTTGCGAAAGCCGCTCACGGTGCGAAAATCCGGCTGATTCAAGGCGGCGACCGCCATGAAGTCGGCCCCTTGCAACGGGCCCGGACGATCCCTTGGGCGGAATAAAGGCCCTGACAGTAGCCATAGGGCAGTCGCGCGACCACTTTCACCGGATGATACGGTCGATAGCCCTTCTCTTCGGTGTCAATATTCAAAATCGCAAAGAAACCAAAGTCCTGGATGCAGTGGGCAAAATGTCCATAGCGCACAAAGTCCCGGACAGAGAATGACAAGAAAACGCACTGATCACAGTTCCAGTCCCAAAATGACTTCGCCATTTCCACTCAAGAGATAACGCCACGATGTGTATTGTATCAAGCAATACCCTGTTATTACCGTTACTTATGAAAAGCTCTGACCAGACCTTGATTCTAGTGAACGTTATACCCTTCCAAACTCACACAAAATTTTCTACCGGCTTTCATAACGTCTGGCTTCTTTAATAATCGCGCTTCTTTGTGCTTAGTCCCCTTGCAATGGTAACGACAATTCAATAACGTAGAACACCA
>JAJYPQ010000256.1 GCA_021795255.1 Pseudomonadota bacterium | reverse complement strand
CCGACGGCCTTTTCTCCCGTGGAGAGCGTTGCCAGTACCGAGACACCCAAATCCACCCCAACCGCACCTTGGTTTTCGGCACGGCGTTTCGGGGCCTCTTCCGTGTCCACGGTGATGCTGACAAACCACCTGTTCGCCACACGGGAGATGGTGGCTGACAGGATTTTGCCGGTGAAACGCAACGACTCCCGCATACGCACCCATCCCAGGTTAGGAATACGGATGCGGGGACCTTCGATGCGGAACCGGTCGTTGGTGAGCGTGAAGCGGTCATCCACGCCTTTCTTGCGGAACTTCGGGAACTTTGCCCGTCCCGCCCAGAAGTTCTTGAACGCCTCGCCCAACTGGATGATCGCCATTTGCGGCGCATTCTTGGTGACTTCGAGCATCCAGGGATATTGCTCCCGCTTGAGCGCGTTCAACTGTCGGCGCAGGGCTGCCTGTGAGGGCCTCGGCAGACTGTTGTCCTGCTTCCATGCGTCATACTGGCGCTGCCATTCGTCCAGTGCCCAGTTGTACGCGAAGCGCGCGGTGCCCGCTGCCCGCGCGAAGTAGGTCGCCTGCGTGTTGTTCGGGTCAAGTGCGATCTTGTGGGCGAGGATCATGCCGCGCCCTCCACGACGCCGCGCACGGCGTCGATGAGCTTCTGGTTCTTGCGGGAGCGGCTGCCGTACAGCCGGGCGCTGAACACCGTAATGATCTCCAGCACGTCCTTCGCCAAGTCCTCCTCGAAGGCCGTGTCCTCGCCCTGATTGAGAATCACCACTTCGACATTCTTCGCCTCGCAGATGGCGAACACCAGTTCCGCGCCGAAGCGCAACAGCCGGTCCTTGTGGGTGATGACCAGCCGCCCGATGCGTCCTTCCACCATGTCGTCCAGCAGCCGCTTCAAGCCCTTCTTGTGGTAGTTCATCCCTGAACCCCAGTCGGCAATCACCTCGAACGTCCAGCCCTGGCGGGCGCAATAGAGTTCGAGCACCTGCTTTTGCCGTTCCAGTTCATCCTTCTGGTCGTGGCTTGAGACGCGGGCATAGGCGATGGTGCGAAGCGCCGCTTCCGGCGCATGGAATTGCTCCGGGCGCAACCGCGCCAAGTCATAGCGGCGCCGTCCGCCCGGCGTGCGTTCGTCGGGGATGAGCTTGCCCTCGCGTTCCCAGCGCCGCAGCGTTTGCGCCGCGACGCCGAGGAATTCGGCAGCTTCGTGGATGCTGACCATTTTGCGAGACATGCTCAAAATATACATGATTGCGCAACAAAGCGCAACTATTGCGTCAACAGTTAAAACCCCGCTTTCTATTGCCTCGGATCATTGACGCCGGCCTTGAGAAGGATTATAGGAAAGTTGGATGCAGTATGTTTTCCTCTGAGAGAAAAGGGGGCGATCATGCGTATCGAACGAACCGATCCCATTACCGGACACACCCTCACTGAGCTCGAAGGACACCCGTTCGTGATGGAAGGGGTGGGGCCCAATGCCCTGAAAATCTATTTCGATGACGAAGCGAGCCGGAAGGCTTACCTCGACATCATGACCGAACACCCGGGCTCGGATTTCACGGTCAATCTTGACAACCCAAGCCCCATGGGTGGTGAGGGCCCTAGGCATTAGGGCTGTTCAGCGGGGTTGCGGCAGGCCCTGAAACGCGCATCTCGTTTCGCGAACGAGACGCGAGGGGGCGTCGCTATTCCGGGCGGGGCGCGCGGACAAAGCCGCGCAAAATCTTTAAGTCCCTACCCGCCGCGTGGGCTTTACGCCAAAGGCGCGTTGGGCACGGGCCGGTGAAAGCGCGTGCCGCCGCATCGGGGGCAGGGTGGGATATGCCCGGCCTTGGCGAAGTGCAGGCGCTCGTTGCAGTGGTCGCAGACAAGCGTCCCGAGACCCACCGTTTCGCCGGTATGGTATTCGCTGGCGTTTGCCTGCAGGCGTATTTCGTGAAGTGTCAGGAGCGTCTGATCGGCGGCCTCGGAAAACGCCTCCCAGAAGCCCCGTTCGATCCGGGCGACGTCAAAGCCTAGCCACTCCCTCAAATCCTTGCCGGTTTCATGCCGGTAGCGTGCGGCGTCCGTCAAGTCGCGCCGCACCGAGCGCTCGAGTTCGGCCACATCGGGGTGGGTGGTCTTCGTCGCATGGGCATGATCGCCCCCGCCCAAGAGATGATAGAGCGTGCTCCCGCCCTCGCGCGCCTTATGCAAGGCCTTCTCGAGCAGCTCGCGATAGGCATCGCCCATGGTCTCGAGTTCATTATCGGATGGGGAACCGGTTTTCATTAAATGCCTCCGGGGCCGTGATCGGCGCGACGATTGCGCGGGTCTTTAGTTCTTCCCTGGGATTCTGGTCTGGAGGGCAGAAGAACGCAAGATGTGGGGCTTGGGCCGCAACTACCTAAGCGACCGTGGGTGATCGGCTGGCCGATGTACAAAGTGGGGTCAACGGCGGAGCGCGGCGTGCGAAAAGGGCGGGCGCCGCGCTCGGGCTTAGAGCTGTGGCGGGCAGACTACCCGCTCAAAGACGCCCCTGCGAACATAGGCCGGGCGGCCCCACGCAAGGCCTGAAAGCGGCGTGCTATGGCCTTGTGCCCGCTGTCTGTGGCCGGGTTTGCGCCCTCATCCGGCAGGCGGCGTATGGTTATGGATCCACGGTTTCGGATAGTATCGGACACCAAAAAAGCGGCAGAGAGGACGGCGGCGCGCCCCGCTCAGCCAACGGCCGGACGGGGCTTTTGCCGGATCACTCACGGGCCTTAACGCCGGGGTCTCCTGTGCCCATGAAAACGAGCAAGGCGCAAGTCGACGGGCGCGTTACGTGATCTTGTGGTGACTGGCAAGCGGCGCGAGCCTTGGGGCCGGAGTCTTCGATATGCTATGATAAACGGCGCAATGGAAGGGGAAAGGGCTGCGTATACAGCTTTTGTAAGCGTGGATACTGCGTTGTCTGACAAGAAATCCGAAGACTGCGCCGGTAATGCACCTCGGCCGCGGAGTCTTTTACGATAACCGGTTGTCACCCGTCCTGCAGTTTGGTGCGGCGGGAAATCTTTAAGGGCCGTACCGTAAGCGCAAGCCGCGATAGGCCCATTAGTCCTGAATATCCGAGAGACCATGCCGCCTGATCATGATACAAGCCATCGGCTCGCAAATCCTTTGCGAATCCCGCTTCTTCGCCTGGATGGCGGTGATGTAAAGCAAAAAAGGGCGGAGGTCCTGCGCATCTTCCATGAGACATTCTCGCTCTATGAGCGGTTGTTTGAGCATCTTGCAAAGCCTGCGGCGTGGTACGAAAAAGCGATTACCCTGCGCCACCCACTGATCTTTTATTTCGGGCATACCGCAACCTTTTATGTGAATAAATTCCAGGTCGCGGGTCTTATCACCGAGCGGGTAAACCCCGCCCTCGAGGCGATCTTTGCCGTCGGCGTCGATGAGATGTCGTGGGACGATCTCGATACCCACGATGTGGCGTGGCCCACGGAAAGCGAAGTGCGAGCCTACCGTGCGCGAGTCCGCGCGCTTGTCGACGAACAGATCCGCACCCTGCCTTTGGCTCTGCCGATAACCATGGAGTCGCCTTGGTGGGCGATTTTCATGGGCATCGAGCACGAGAACATCCACCTCGAGACGAGCTCGGTCCTGATCCGCCAGCTGCCGCTTGCGCGTGTGCGCCCGGTGGCGGAATTCGCGCCCTTCTCGTCTCCGGGACAGGCGCCGGCTAATGCCCTGTTGCCGGTCGCAGGCGGCGAGGTCACGGCCGGCAAGGATCGTGGCAGCCCGCTCTATGGGTGGGATAACGAATACGGTCGCCATCATGTGGTCTTGCACGATTTTGCGGCAAGCCGACACCTCGTGAGTAACGAGGAATTCCTGGCGTTCGTGGAGGCGGGTGGTTATGACGAGCCGCGCTGGTGGTCGCCGGAGGGCTGGCGCTGGCGGCAGTTTGCAAACGTCCGCCACCCGCCCTTTTGGGTCGAAGAGGGTGGCGCATGGAGACTGCGGTTGCTCGCCGAAGAGTGTCCCATGCCGTGGAATGGGCCGGTGGAAGTCAATTGCCACGAGGCCCAGGCATTCTGTGCCTTCAAATCGGCGCAAACGGGCCGCACATTGCGCTTGCCAAGTGAAGACGAATGGCGGCGTCTGCGGGATCTAAGTGGTGTGGCCGACAGCGATCAATGGGGTAGGGTGCCTGCGAATATCGGACTTGCCTATGGCGCCTCGCCGTGCGCCGTCGATACATTCCGTCACGGCGATTTCTATGACGTCATCGGCAATGTCTGGCAGTGGACGGTCACGCCGATTTATCCCTACGAGGGGTTCGCGGTCCATCCGTATTACGACGACTTCTCGGTCCCGACCTTCGATCAGCAACACAATCTGATGAAGGGCGGGTCTTTTATCAGTCTCGGCAATGAGACGCAGGTCGAGGCGCGCTACGCCTTTCGCCGCCACTTTTTTCAGCACGCCGGTTTCCGCTATGTGGAATCTTCGAACCCTTTGCCCGAGGTGCCACCTTACGAGACCGATACCGCCGTCTCGCAATACCTGGAGTTTCATTACGGGGCGGAATATTTTGGGGTCGCGAACTTTCCGGCGGCGGTGGCGCGTCTTGCGGTCGCCGCCATGCAGGGGCGGCCCATGCGCCGGGCCTTGGATCTTGGTTGCGCGGTGGGGCGCACGAGCTTTGAGCTTGCGGGGGTTTTTCACGCCGTGACCGGTGTGGATTTCTCGGCGCGTTTCATCCAGGTGGCGACCGATCTCCGGGTCCGGGGGCGACATGCCTATACGCTTGCGGTGGAAGGGGAGATCGTGAGCCACGAGACCGTCGATCTGCGCGATCTGGGGCTTTCGGGGCATGCCGGCGCCGTCGAATTTTTTCAGGCAGATGCGTGCAACTTAAAGCCGCATTTTAAGGGCTATGATCTCGTCATCGCGGCCAATCTCATCGATCGGTTGTATAGGCCACGCCGCTTTCTCGAAGATATCGGCGCGCGCATCGAAAAGGGTGGCTTGCTGGTCCTCACATCCCCCTACACTTGGCTTGTGGAGCATACCGCCCGCGAGGAGTGGCTGGGGGGCTTTAAGAAAAACGGCGAGACCCGGACTACGCTCGATGCCCTGCGCGATATCCTGGAGGGCGAGTTTCATCTGTTGGCGGATAGCCCCTTTGATCTCCCGTTCGTGATCCGCGAAACCGCACGCAAGTTCCAGCACTCGATGGCGCAGGTGACCATGTGGGAGCGGCGCTAACGCCGCTCGCGGCGATGCGAGGATCGGGCCCCGGCGGGCCTTTTGGCTTGATAAGCGCCCTCACGCTTTCCGCGCACGGCGTGTACGGGCGACAGGTTCGGCCAGATGCCTCTGGTGTCCGCCCGAATAAAAACGACATTGGCCTCGTGTATGGGATTTTACCGCGATGTTCCGGGTTTGAGTCCACGCCTTTGACGGGGGTGATGAGGTCCATCGGCTTATCGTCTGGCGCCTTCCCGACGAAACCCCGCGGACACGACGCTGATACGAGGTCCTGCCAGAGCTTGGCCGCACCCAGGGTAACGCCATAATCCCGCGGTTACGCGAGCCACTTCAGATGCCGGCTCCCTCCCCGGAGCGAAGGCCGGGGCTTGTGGACGAGGCGCCGGGAGAGAGCAGACGGGAAGCATGAAAGGCCGGGCTTGCCGATGGTGGGATAGGTACCGATTATGGATTATGATGTAAAAAAGAGCCTGCGCCGATGATGGGGCGGGGCCATAGACTTAAGGGGTCGGCCCCCGATGTAGGCAGTGACAAGCGGGATTGGGAAGCCCAATCGCAAGGAGATATTCCGATGGTTCGACCGCGGTATTTCTGGGGCTATGCGGTTCTCACGGGCTGTTTTTTCCTGTTAAGTCCGATGGCGGCGCGGTCGCTTTTACGAGCGCCCCGCCTGGACCGCGCGGTAGTGGCAAGCGCAGGCATGATGCCGGGCGCAAGCCTGGGCTACGGAGTGGTTCGCGGGCAGACGGCGGCCGCACCTTATTTAACCGACGACTACGAAGAGGAGCCGCACCGTTATTACGAGGAGCGCCGCTATCGTGAAGGCGACGGGGAGGAAGGCGATCGGGGGCGCTATTACGCACCGTTTTTTTACGCAGCGCCCGAAGGTGAGCGCGGTGACCGAGGCAACTTCGGTGACCGAGGCAACTTCGGTGACCGAGGCAACTTCGGTGACCGGGGCAACTTCGGTGACCGGGGTCTGCGTGGGAACCAGGGCCACTTCGGCGATCAGGGCGGGTTCG
>JAJYPQ010000255.1 GCA_021795255.1 Pseudomonadota bacterium | reverse complement strand
GCGTAATGCTTCGCTCGTCGAACGCGACCTCAAGGTTCTTTGGCATCCTTGCACGCAAATGCATGACCACGAGACGATCCCACTGGTCCCGATTCGCCGCGCGCACGGGGTATGGTTGGAGGATTTCGAGGGGCGGCGCTACCTGGATGCCATCAGCTCCTGGTGGGTCAATATATTCGGCCACGGCCACCCCGCCATTAACGAGGCCTTAAGACAACAACTGGGGAGCCTTGAACATGTGTTGCTGGCAGGCTTTACCCACGAGCCCGCGATTCGACTAGCCGAATCCCTGGTGGCGCTTGCCCCATCAGGCCTCACCCGCTGTTTTTTTGGCGACAACGGTTCATCGGCCGTCGAAATCGCGCTGAAAATGAGCCTCCATTACTGGCGCAACGTGGGTTGCCCCCGTAAGACCTCGTTTGTGACCCTGGCCCATTCCTATCATGGCGAGACGATGGGCGCGCTCGCGGTAAGCGACGTCGCCCTCTACAAAGAGACCTACGCGCCGCTCCTCTTTTCTGCCCACATCGCGCCGTCTCCCGATTGTTCCCTGCGTGAAGCGGGCGCCAACTGCGAAGATCAAGCCCGCCGGGCCTTGAGCGGCATGAAGGAGATCCTGGAACGACACGCCGACACGATTTGCGGCGTCATCATCGAGCCGCTGGTCCAGTGCGCAGGCGGCATGCGTATGTATGATCCAAGTTACCTTAAAGGCCTACGGGAGCTGTGCGACCGATACGACATCCACCTCATTGCCGACGAAATCGCAGTCGGTTTCGGGCGCACGGGAACGCTTTTCGCCTGCGAACAAGGGCCGATTCGACCGGATTTCCTGCTCGTAGGCAAGGGTCTGACCGGCGGCTACCTCCCGCTATCCGCCTGCCTTGTCCCGGAAAATATTTACCAGGCGTTTTTTGCCGAATATGAGTCCGGCAAGGCCTTTCTTCATTCCCATAGCTACACCGGCAACCCGCTGGCGTGTGCTGCGGCACTCGCGACCCTCGATATCTTCGCAAAAACCGACGTTATCGCGAGGAATCGACTCTTGAGTGCCGTGATCGCCGAGGCCTTGGCCCCGCTTCGTGAGCACCCACATGTGGCATCCGTCCGCCAAACCGGCATGATAGCGGCCCTAAACCTTATGGCCGACAAGGGGCGCTTGCAAGCGTACCCGGCCGTAGAGCGGCGCGGCCTGAGGGTCTACCAGTATGGGCTCGACCACGAAGCGCTCCTGCGGCCCCTCGGGGATGTCCTCTATGTGATGCCGCCCTATGTGATAGAAGCCGACGAGATCAGGCAATTGGCGCGGACGCTCGCCGCCGGCATCGACGTCGCCACCCTGGCCTGATGGCCACAGGAAGCAAGCGCTACGATGTCGACAGGAGTTCAAGGAGGGGTGGGTCGGGAACGAAGGCCCTATGGGCGCGCCGGGGCCACCGAGTCGTCATAAAAGAGGTTTTTTATGGCCTCGAGGTCCGGAATCCCTACCCGTTTTGAATCGAGATCAAGAGACACCGCGAGGTAGGGGTGGACCGCATCTTCGTCCGTCAGCAAGACGGCCGGCGTATCGACGGTCCGCGGTTGCGGCTCGGCGCTTGTGATGAGCGCAAAAAATTCGGTTGGCTTACGCCCGGGCAAGGGGTAGAACACGACCACGCGGGATTTTTCCCCAGGCGTCACGGGCGCCCCCCAAAACCGCGCCAAATCACACACCGGAACCGGTCGCAAACGCCAACTCATCACGCCCAACACCCAGCTCGGAGCAAGCGGAAGGCGAGTCAGTGTCGTAAGAACACCGATCTCCGCAACCAACGCGCTCGGTACGAGCAAAAAACGGTCTCCGACCGGCAGGAGCAGCCCATGAATCCGGTCATTCGCCAAAGCCATCGCCGCCCTCCTGAGCTTGCAAATAGGCGGCGAGTGCCGTTGGCGAGAACACCAACGTGAGGGTTGACGCCTGCATCGCCGCCGCGTGAAAAAGGTGCTGCCCCTGCACGGGCGCGGGCCCAAGCGGCGTGAAGGGCTCAATCCGCAAGGCATCGGCCGGCAGCACCCTCAAATCATTGACGAGCAGACCGACCGGCCGCGTCCCGCGCGCGTTCAGGAACACGGCACGGGTCCAGGCCCCGTCGGCCGTGGGCCTAAGATCCGCATCAAGAAGATAGCCAAGCCAGAGCACGCCCTGCAAACTTCGACTGGCGGCCGCGCGCCCCTTTCGCTCGGACTGCATATTCTCGCGCGGCTCGATCGAGACGTCCGGCGTATTGGGCACGAGAAAGGTATGGCCTGCAAACTTGAGTTCGAGATAGTGACGGGCATCAGCACTCATGGGCGCCCTCGACGCAACAGGGTTTCAATCTCCCTGCGCAAATCGTCCTCTTGATAGGGTTTCCCAAGATAGACGTCTACCCCGAGACTCATGGCCCGTTCGCGATGCTTCATCCCGGAGCGCGATGTGATCATGATGATAGGTATCCGATTCAGCCTGGGCTCATCGCGAATGCGCGACGTGAGCTCGTAACCGTCCATGCGTGGCATTTCGATGTCGACTAGCATGACGTCCGGGATCCGGTCCCGCAGCTGCTCTAGCGCCTCGATGCCATCCTTGGCGGTCTCCACGTCATAGCCTTGCTTTTCGAGGAAGCGGCTCGTGACCTTACGCACGGTCAGCGAGTCGTCGACGACCAGCACGTAGGGGCGCGCGGCCACCGGGACCTCGACTGGCGCGGCGACGCGCAGACCATCGCCTTCGGTCCAAAGGGCGGGGATATCGAGAATCAACAGGACCCGGCCGTCACCGAGAATCGTGGCGCCGAAAAGCCCGCGAATCTCGCCCAACTGTGGGCCTAAGGGCTTTACCACGATCTCGCGCGTCCCCGAGAGGCCGTCGACCGCGACTGCGACCTCGCGGGCATCGAGGCGCAACAGTAACACCGGCAGCTTACGCGGAAGATCAGGCCCGCGCATGAGGCCGAGGCGGGAGGTGAGATCCATGAACGGGTAATCGCGACCCCCGTACCGCAAGGTCGGACGCGCCTGCAGCAGGGCGTCTCGAATAGCCCCGCCGGGGGCCTCGACGATATTGATGATGGCGGCGAGCGGGATGGCAAACAGCTGATCGGCACAACTGATCACGAGCGCCTGCGTGATCGACAGGGTAAGCGGGAGACGGATGATGAAGCTTGTCCCGCGGCCGGCCTTGGTATCGACCGTTATCGCCCCGCCGAGCTTCTTGACCTCGCTATGCACGACGTCCATGCCGACCCCGCGCCCGGAAAGGTGGGTAATCTGCGAGGCCGTTGAGAACCCTGGCAATAGGATGAACTGCATGACCTGTTCGTCGCTGACGACGACGTCGGGAGGCACGAGTTTGCGCTCTATAGCCTTGCTGCGGATGCGCTCGATATTGAGCCCGGCACCATCGTCCGAGAATCGAATCACGATTTCCCCGCTCTCTTGCATGGCGTGGATGGTGATGGTCCCTACCGGGGGCTTTCCTAAACGTTGACGCTCGGCCGCAGGCTCAAGCCCGTGATCCAAGGCGTTACGAATCATGTGCTCAAAGGGCGCGATCATGCGCTCGAGGAGATGCCTATCCAACTCCACGTCGGCACCCGACAACACCAGTTCGGCGCGCTTATTGACCTCTCGCGAGGTCTGGCGAACGATTTGCCGCAGACGATGGCCTTGAGTCGCGAACCCCACCATCCGGGTACGCATCAGACCTTCCTGCAGTTCGGTATTCACCCGCGCCTGTTGCTGCAGCACGGCCTCGGCCTGGCTTACCACGCTATCGAGCGTCCCATGCAGGGTGATCAAATCGTGGAGATTTTCGGTAAGGCCGCGCGAGAGTTGCTGAAGTCGGGAAAACCGATCGAATTCCAGAGGATCGAAATCTTGCGCGGCATTGCCTTCCCCGACCTGGGTACGAAAGACGATCTGCGATTCCGCCTGGATCTCGAGCTCGCGCACCTGGTCACGAAAGCGCTTTACGTTGCCGTTTAACTCGGCCAGATGCTCCCTCAAACTAAAGACCTGCTGCTCCATGCGCGAGCGTGCGATACTGACCTCGCCCGCGTAATTCACCAGCCGATCCAGGAGCGCCGTGCGGACACGTACCTGAGTCGCGACATCGGGCTTGAAGGCCTCGTCTTCCAAGGCCGCCGGCTCGGGGACGGCGGTAGAGCGAAGCGCGGGAGCCTCGCGCTCCTCGGCCGCCTCTTGTTCTTGGACCGCGACCGATTCCGGTGCCGTGGTCCCCGCGCCATTCGGCGCCCGCTGGGGCTCGCCGCTTAAGCGGACGAGTAAGTCCCGATCGGCTGGGGCGAGCACTGACGAACGCCCCGAGAGGAAATCGTCATAAAGGCTGCCAAGACGCTCGGCCGCCGTATCCAAAAGCGCAAAAAGATGATCGTCGCGGGCGCAGCTTCCGTCTTCGACGCGGCGCAAGAGCTCTTCGGTGGCGTGGGCAAAATCCCCCATCCGAAACACACCGCACATGCGTGCGCCCCCCTTCAAGGTGTGTAGGACGCGTTTCAGGGACTGGAGCAGATCCTCGTTTTGGCGTTGGGCGCGCCAATCCGCGAGGGTTGCCTCGAAAGTGGACAGGAGATCGTGAGCTTCGTCACGGAAAATCTCGCGCAGCTCGGGATCAATGGCCTCGGTCGGTCCCTCCGCAAGACCGGTATACCTCGTGGCGGCAGCATGGGTGGAAGCCGTAAGCGCCCCCTCGCGACGCGCCGCGGGCGCCTCGACGAGGGCCGGCTGCGGGGACGCGGGGATCTCCGGAAGACCCGCGGCAAGATGCGCCTCCTCCTTGGCCTCCTGGAGCTCGAGATTCTTCTGCCACCAAGTCGGTCCGGATGTCGGTTGGGCGCTCTCGAAAAGACTCGTCAGGCGCGCCGTGACGGCGGCAAAGTCCGGGCGCGCCTCGCGGTTCGCTGCAAGGGAGACCAAAAACCGCTCGGTCGCCTCCACAAGACCAGCCAGCAATTCGGCGCCTTCGGTGCCGAGAGGCTCTTGTCGGAGCTCCAAGGCCTGGAGGTAACGCTCAAGCCCTGCGCAGGCCTCGGCCATGGAAGCGAGCGCCACTGAGCGCGCGCTCCCTTGCATAGTATGGACGACGCGCAATAAGACCGCTGACACCAGCGCCCCGGGGCCGCTCGCGGCGGCTTGGCGCAGTACGTCGAGATGATCCCGGGTCTCCGCCACAAAGATGTCGTAGAGCACGGCGTCGCCCGCTAGGGGCGAAACATCCGCCGACCCCGACGCGGCCGGTCCCGGGTCCTGTTCGCCCGACCTGATGAAATCCCCTGGTGCGACCGCGAGATCAGGGACAGGTGGCGCGACCTGGGGGGGAACGACGGCTGTGGCTCGCGTCTCAGCCACCGCGTCCTCACAACCCTCGGCCAAGGCCTGAAGGGCTGCGCGGGTGGCGGCCATATAAGGCAAAGATCCGCCCCGCTCAAGCGCCACCACCCAGTCGCGCACAGCCTCATAGGCGGCGCGAATCCAATGGCGACAACCCGCGCTCGCCTCCCGCTGGCGGCCACGGATCCTATTGAAAAGTGTCTCGGCGTCATAGGCGAGCTCGGCGATTTCCCCGGCCTCGACCATGCGGCCACTACCCTTCAAGGTATGGAAGGCACGGCGCGCCAATCCTATCGCTTGCTCGTCTCCCATGTCGGCATCCCAGGCCGGCAAGGCCTCCTCCAATTGCAGGAGCGCTTGGTGCGCATCCTCGAGGAAGACCGGGAGAATTTCAGGATCGATGGCAGGATGGTCCGCGGTCCCCATAGGGATCGAGGCGCGAGTCCCGGCCAACGCGGATCCCGCGGTCATATTCGAGCCGCTCTCGCCAACGACGGCATACAAGTCCGCCGTGAGAGCCGCGAGTTGGGCCTTTGGTAAGGCACGGCCTCGCTCCAGGCCCGTGACCTGGGCCTCAAGCCCGGCGACGGCCGCGGCTAGGGCCTCGAGGGAGGCCGCCTGGGGAACAAGCTGTCCGGATGAAAAGCGTAACAAGAGGGCATGCAGACCGCGGGCCAGCTCGGCAGCCGCACTCTCCTCCACAACCTGAAAGGCGGCCTCCACTTGGGCGGCCAAAGCCGGCAAACCGGCGAGCAATTCGCGATCGCCGGCGGCGGCTACAAACGCCAGGAACCGTTCCTCGATCTGCTTTAGGTTCGCGCCTATCTCGCCGCCCACAGCGCCGATCAGCTGGCGCCTATCCTGTTCGGACAGCGGCACCTCGGAGACCTCTACGCCG
>JAJYPQ010000011.1 GCA_021795255.1 Pseudomonadota bacterium | reverse complement strand
ACTGGCATTGAAGGCGCATGTCTTATTCGCCGTACGATCGGTGGCCGTGAAGTTTCAGGTGCCAGCGCGCCTGGATGACGTGCTGCGCGTCACCGCCGATCCCGTTTCGATCCGCGGCGCGAGTCTCACATTCCGGCAGGATTGTTGGCGTGGAACGGAGTGCCTGTGCGCGGGAGAGGTGGGCGTAGTTTGTGTGGATGCGCGGACTTTCGCGCCCCGCCGGCTACCCCGTGAATTGATGCAGGTTTTGGCGGAGGCATCCGCCCCGTAAAGGAGAGTGTCTTGAAAGTCGCCGCTTCCCATCAGGGGATAACCCTCTGGTCCATGGTGGACCACGCGAGCCTTGTCGTGCAGCTCATGATGTTGATCCTGCTCGTCGTCTCGATTGTGTCATGGACGATGATTTTTCGAAAATGGTTCATTATTAGGAAGGCCTATCAGGACGCCGAGCGGTTTGAGGATACCTTTTGGCGAGGCGCGAACGTAAATCATATGTATGCGGAACTTGCGCGCAACGAGGATAAACTCGCTGGGAACGCCAGCGTGTTCGTAGCGGGCTTTCGCGAGTACACGCGGCTTGAAAAGCAAAAGGGCATAGCGCCCATGGATATCATCGAAGGGGTCCAGCGGGCGATGCGCGTGGCGTTGACTCGCGAGACCGATTACCTGGCCACCAACCTTTCGTTTCTTGCGACCGTCGGATCCACGAGTCCCTACATAGGTCTGTTCGGGACGGTGTGGGGGATCATGTCGGCCTTTCAGTCTTTCGGGAACATGCAGCAGGCGACCCTTGCGCATGTGGGGCCGGGTATTTCCGAGGCCCTAATCGCCACTGCTATGGGGCTTTTTGCCGCGATCCCCGCGGTCATCGCGTATAATCGCTACGCCGACGATACCGATCGCCTGACGTCGCGTTATGAGATCTTCCTGGAAGAGTTCTCGAGCGTGTTGCAGCGTCAGGCGTATGTGGTTAAGGCCCCGACATGAAACATCACCGCCGACCGCGCGCCCGGCTCATGAGTCAGATCAACGTCGTCCCCTATATCGACGTCATGCTCGTGTTGCTCGTTATTTTTATGATTACGGCGCCGGTATTGAAGCGTGGCGTCAAGGTCAAGCTTCCGCAGGCGGCGGCACGCGCGATTCCCAATCCCCATCGCGCGGTATTGATCGTCACGGTCGATGCCGCCGGCCGGTACTTTCTTGATGGGCATCCGGTTACACCCAAGGCGTTGGAGCAGCGCACGCGTCGTCTCTTGCGGCTGCGTCCCCATACACCGATTCTGATTCGCGGAGACCGGGCCGTGCCGTACGAGGACGTCGTGGCGGCCATGGTGCTCCTGCAGCGGGCCGGCGCCCCGAGCGTCGGGCTTATGACCAAGACTTACGGACACTAACCATGATCGGTCGGACCCGAGAGGCGCCGGGACGCATGCGCGCAACGCTCTATGCGCTGCTTGTGCATCTGGCGGTGGTCGCGTTTCTGGCGGTAAGTTTTCGCTGGAGCGAACTCGATACCTCTTATGTCATAAAGGCCGGTCCTCATGTCATCCATGCCTTTATGGTCGGGCCGCGCCCGACATTGCGCCCGCTTCCGCCTATTCCGCTGCCGCGCGTGGCGCCGCCAGCCCCCCGACCTGCGATCCGCAAGGGCCCGTCTCGGGCGCAGCTCGCCGCGCGGCGCGCCCAGCAAAAGGCCCTTCAGGAAGCCCGCGCCAAGGCCCAGGCCAAGGCCAAGGCGCAGGCCTTGGCGCGAGCCCAAGCCCTCGCCCAAGCGAAGGCGCGCGCCTTGGCCCGAGCCCGGGCCGAGCAAGCGGCGCGCAAGGCCGCGCGGGAACGCCTGAAGGCGCAAGAGCAGGCGGCCGCCGCGCAGGCGCGGGCGAAATTGCAGCGCGAGATCGCGCAGGCCGCAGTGCGGGCTCGAGAGAGGGCCCAGGCCAGGGCCGCGGCGGCTCGGGCCCAGGCCCAGGCCCTGGCCGCTCGAGGGGTCGTGGATCGTTATAAGGCACTTATAGAGGCGCGGGTGAGTTCGGCCTGGGTCGCTGTCCCGCAATCCAAGGGGTTACACTGCACGGTGCGGGTTCGGCTCATAGCCGGGGGGCAGGTGGTGGGTGCCCGTATCGTGCAGGGCAGCGGTAACCGCGTGTTTGATCGGTCCGTGATCGCAGCGATCTATAACGCCGCACCGCTGCCGGTTCCGCATTCGGCGGCCAAGCTTCGCTATTTGAACCCGTTGATTTTTGTCTTTACCGCACCGAAGGGATCTTTGCCATGAATCGTGTTGGATGGGGTTTTGCCGCCCTATTGATCGTATTGGTCGCCATGCCGCTTATGGCGCGGGCCGTCACAATCCATATCAACCACGGTTATGGGCAAAAATTCCCGATCGCCATCGTACCCTTCAAAGGCGAGAACGCCTGGCCCAAGGATCTGCGGCCATCCGCCGTTATCACCAAGGACCTCGAGGGCAGCGGGTGGTTTAATGTTCTACCGAGCCGTGATTATCTGACCGAGCCCCACCATGACCGCCAAGTCGAGGGCCATTTCAATGACTGGCGCCTTTTGAAGGCGGCGGGGCTTGTGATCGGACGCATCGAGAGGCAGCCGGGCGGGCGCGTCGGTGTGGCGTTTCGTCTCTATGATGTCAATAAAGGGGTCCAGCTCAAGGCCCTGCAGTATGTGGTGGCGCCTAGGCAGCTACGCGCGGTAGGCAACGCCATCGCAAACATCGTCTATCAGCGTTGGACCGGGGTGCGTGGGATATTCAATACGCGCATGGCGTTCATTACCATGTACCCCGACGGGCCGCCTGGCGATTTTCTCTATAAACTCGAGGTGGCCGACGCCGAAGGCCATGGGGCGCATGTCATTCTGCGGTCGCAGGAACCCATTATGTCGCCGCGTTGGTCGCCCCATGGACAGCGTCTCACCTATGTATCCTTCGCGACCGGTTGGCCAGCGGTATACATTCAGGATGTCGCCACAGGGCGCATCCGACAAGTGGCAGCTTTTCATGGTTTGAACGGTGCGCCATCATTCGCCCCGGATGGCACCCATTTGGCGCTGTCATTGTCAAAAACCGGGTATCCCGAGATTTATGTGATGAATTTGTTGACCGGTCGACTGCGCCAACTGACCTTTGGGCCGGATATCAACACCGAGCCCTCCTGGTCGCCGGGCGGGGGGCATATTGTATTTACCTCGAACCGCAGCGGTGGGCCACAAATCTATGAAATGACAGATTATGGGCGCCATAAGCAGCGCCTCACGTTCCACGGCCGCTACAATGCCGGTGCCTCGTTTTCCCCAAACGGCAAATGGCTGACGCTGGTAAGTCGGCGCGCAGGCCAGTATCATGCAGCGGTGTTTGAGCTGGCGGACTCGACCCTGGAGATTCTGACTGCTACAAGCCTTGATGAATCCCCGACATTTGCACCAAACGGGCAGGAAATACTCTATAGCACGGTGGTTGGGGGGCACAGGGTTCTGGCTACGGTTTCACTAAACGGGCGTGGGCATCGTATACTAGGGTTAAGAGGGGGGGATGTCACTGATCCTGCTTGGTCGCCATTTCGTCACCCGTGACTACTATCAATAGGTTAAAGGAAAGGAGTGGTGTAATGAAAATGAATAAAGGCATGCTCGTTGCAGTCGGGCTCGCCGCTCTGGCGGGTTGCGCGGGCAAAGAGGCGGTAAAGCCGCAGGGGGCGTCGGCCACGGCGTCGCGTAGTTCAACCCAGGCAAGCGGTGCGGGACAAAGCAATGTGCAGGGAAGTGGGATGGCCGGCGCCAGTAGCAGCCAGGCCTTGAGCAGTTTCCCGCATATGGTGCATTTCCGCACCAATAGCGCGGTTATTAGCGGCGTGAACCGCACGATCGTGAAGGAGAATGCGAGCTATCTCGAGGCCCATCCGAACGTGCGCGTACGTCTGGAAGGTAATACCGACGAACGTGGTACGGCGCAGTACAACATGGCGCTTGGCTGGCGCCGTGCCGATTCCGTGAAGCACATGCTGGAGGTTTTGGGCGTGTCCGGTGGTCAGCTTGCGACAATTTCCTTTGGCAAGTCGCGCCCGCTGGCTTTGGGACATAATCGGAAGGCGTGGGCCGTCAATCGTCGCGTCTATTTCAACTACAAATATTTCGCCAGTAAGTAAGTCTCGTGGGCGCGCGGTCCAAGGTTCTTTGGTGGACAGCGCTGGCGATGGCGGGGGTCGTTGTGGCCCCCGCCATCGCGCATGACCGCGAACCGCCTATCATCTCCATCCCCACGAATGGGGCGAATTCCTCCTCGCGAGCGGGAATTCTGACTTTGCTCGAGACGCTGCACGGAATACGCCAGCAGCTTCGCAGTATCGAGAATCAGGTCGAAATAGAGAATCACAGGATCAGTCGCCTGCGTCAGCAGCAGCAGGCGTTTTTTGCCGATTTTGATCGGCGATTGCGTCATCTTCAGGCCGGGAAGGTGGCGGCGGGAGCAGAACCGCAGAGCCCTCCGGGCGCGGCCGCCCCTCAAACCGGATCGGGGCCGAGTGCCGCTGGCAGCGGGTCGGGGATCGTCGTTATTCCTCCGGACAACAATCCCGCGGTCGTATCGGCTTCGGCTGCCAAAGGGGTAGCGGCGAGCGTATCGGGCGTTGGGTCGCAGCCGGAGGCCGGCGAGGCGGGCGCAGGGCTTGCCTTGAGCTCCAACGGCAAGCCAGCCAAGGAGATGTACAACAAAGCCTTCAATTTTTTACGGACCGGACGTTATCGGCACGCGGTCGCGGCATTTCAGGTTTTCTTGCGCGCTTATCCCCAAGATAAACGGGCTGCCAAGGCCCAATATTGGGTGGCGGAGACAGACTACGTAGAGCGCGATTATCCTCATGCCAAGAAGGCCTTCAAGGCACTGGTGACGCATTATCCGAAGAGCAAGAAGGTGCCGAACGCGCTTCTGAAGATGGGTTATATCGCCAAATGGCAGGGGCATCCGAACAAGGCGCGAATTATCTGGAAGGCGCTGATCGCCCAGTATCCGAAGGCCATGGCGGCCGAGGTCGCCCGGAACTCCTTGACGAACCTCGGGAGCAAGGGCAAAAAGTAAAAAGCCCCGATACGATCGTCGCATCCCCTGTGTGGTCGCGATAGAATAAACCATGTTGCGGGATCTTCGTATCACCGAAATCTTCTATTCTTTGCAAGGAGAAACGCGAACCGTGGGTTGGCCCACGGTCTTCGTGCGTCTTACCGGCTGTCCATTGCGTTGCCGATACTGCGACACCGCCTACGCCTTCCACGGGGGCGAGCGCATCCCGATAGAAACCGTTTTAGAGAAAGTGAGTAGTTACACACCACGCTTTGTGACCGTGACCGGCGGTGAACCCCTGGCGCAGCCCCCAGTCTTGCGGCTCTTAGAAGAGCTTTGTGATCGCGGCTACGAGGTCTCGCTCGAGACGAGCGGGGCGCTGTCAACGCGGGATGTTGATCCGCGGGTGGGCGTAGTGCTCGACCTGAAGACGCCGGGCTCGGGAGAGTCAGCGCGCAATGTTTACGCGAATATCGAGCAGCTGCGTGCCACCGATCAAGTGAAGTTCGTGATTACTGACGTCCAGGATTACGATTGGTCGCGCGGCATCGTCGAGAGATATGGCCTGTGCGGCCGCTGCGATGTCTTGTTTTCCCCCGTCCATGATAGCCTCGAGGCGGGGCAGCTTGCGGACTGGATATTGCGTGATCGGCTCCCGGTGCGTTTTCAGATCCAACTGCATAAGGTCCTGTGGGGGGATACCCGTGGCCGATGACAAAAAGGCGGTCGTTTTGCTGTCAGGCGGTCTCGATTCGGCAACTATTTTGGCCTTGGCCCGCCAGGAGGGGTTCCAGTGTCACGCACTGTCGTTTGACTATGGACAGCGTCACAAGGCCGAGTTGAAGGCGGCTTCCACGGTCGCCACGGCAGGCGGCGCCTGCGAGCATAAGGTGGCTACTCTTGGTGTCGGTTTTATCGGCGGATCAGCCCTGACCGATCTTGGGTTATCTGTACCTCAGGTGCCCACGACTGGTATTCCTGTGACCTATGTGCCAGCCCGCAATACCGTGTTTCTGGCGGTGGCCCTCGGGTGGGCCGAGGTGCTCGGCGCCCGGGATATCTTTATCGGCGTCAATGCCATTGACTACTCTGGTTACCCAGATTGTCGACCGGAGTACTTGGCGGCGTTCGAGACACTCGCCAACCTTGCCACCAGGGCCGGCGTCGAAGGGGGGCGATTTCGTATCCGTGCGCCCTTGTTGCACCTCACGAAGGCCGAGATCATTCGAACGGGTCTTAAGCTCGGTGTGGATTATCAGTTGACCCTTTCGTGTTATGCCCCAAGTGACGCGGGGCATGTCTGTGGGGTGTGTGACGCGTGCCGCCTGCGCGCCAAGGGTTTCGCTGAGGCCGGTATCCCAGACCCGGCGGGCGCGATTTGACAGGGGTTGCGGCAATCACAATAATGACCAGCTTTTGGGGCCGTTAGCTCAGTCGGTAGAGCATCTGACTTTTAATCAGGTGGTCGCTGGTTCGATCCCAGCACGGCCCACCATATAAAACAAAGACCCGCGGTTTCAGTCTTCCCCTGGCTCCCTGCAAGATATTCAGATTGGACACGACAAGCAGTGCGCAGATTCCACTCATAGCCGCAACCATGGTTTGTAGCGTCACTCGGACGGTTGCGAGGCGAGCGTCGCCTGGTGGTTTCAGGGTACCCCCAGGGCCGGGTAAGCGGCGATTGCGTCACCGTGACGCTAAAGCGTCACCAGATACTCAAACGGGGCCACGTGGTTTCGTTCGGCGGTGTGGATCAGGCTCATGCATGGTCGCCCCCTTTGCTAAGCCCATTAGAAGATGTCACCGAGGTGGGCCCCATTCAGGGTATGGGTGAAGAGCGCGTTCCTGCGATGCAGGATCGCCTTTTTAAGAACTCGTTCACAGGTTATTGTCCAGGGCCCCGGATACCCGCGGGAACAAGACAAGCTTCGGCCCGCGTTTTTACATAGTGCGGATCGCGGCACCGAGCGCTGATTTCGATTCGATCGCCTGCTCACCAAATGGCGCCTGCATCCACCGTTCGCGCGCCATCATGCGCGGTGTGTTCTCGGCTTGGTGGCGCAGCAGCCGCTGCTCGGGGGTCAGGGCCCTCTTGGCGGGCGCACGCGTCGGTATTCTATAGACCTCGCGTAGAGCCTCCAGCACGAAGCGCACGTGTTCCGGGAAGGTCTCGGCCAATTCGACGTACCGCGCTCCAGATAAAACATCCCCGCCCGGCAAATGTCCATTGGTCCCGGCCTGCTCCCGATCACACGGATAAGAAGTATATTGCCTTAAACTGCTATCGGCGGCGTACGATGGTGAGTAATCCCCAGACGGCTATCAACCCGCTTGCCCATGACAGCGGTCTATTCCTGGTTGTGCGCCATAGCAATGATGCTCCGGTCACAGTCAGCACGGGCCGGGCGCGCAGAAACCGTGCCGCAAAAAACCCGATCTCTGCCCATTGCAAGCGACTTTGCAGTTGCGCGGCACTATCGGCTATCGTTTGGCGTTGCGCCTGCGCGCGCAACGCCAGATCCATGCGTCGTTGCCGTAGCTCAGCCTTGTGAGTACTCATGTTCAGCGGGTCAGATGTTCGCGGTCTTTGCCAAGTTCCGACAGCGTCGCGGAAAAAAACCGCGGGCGAGTCTTGAGCTTGTGACGCACGACCAAGGCCGCAATAACACTAATAGCCAAATAAAAGACCGAAAACGCGGCCAATACAGCCAGCGGATGAGTATTCCAGAATGCCGCGACGGCAAATAACGTCATTACCAACAGTCCCAGTCCAAGAAACAACAACGATACGACCCCATAGACCAGCAACTCCCCCACCCACCAAGCTTCCTCCTCCAGCTCTGTAGACAGAATTTCCAGGCGTGTGTGAAGTATCCCGACAAACGTCGCAAGCAACCGCTTCACCCCGGTCAGCAAACCCATAATGCGGCCGGGTGTCGATGTCGTTCCCTTATTGTCGTGCGCCACGCGCCTAACGCCGGCCGCTCAGCATGCCAAATAACAACCCGGCAGCCGCCGCGACAGCAATGGCCTGCCAGGGGTTTTCGCGAACGAACTGATCGGTCGCAGAGGCCGCTGCCCGAGTCTGGCCGATGAGGTCGCTTTCCATCGCCTCAAGCTTGCGTCGTACCTCCCGCAGATTTTCTTCAGTGCGCGCCCGCACCGCCCCAATCTTGCCGCCGGTTTCATTGGCAGTGATCTTAAGAAGTTCCTCGGCGTCGCCAATCACCTGTTTAAAATCCTGAATAAGCCTGTCTCGCGCTGCTTGTTGTGTCTCGGTTGTCATACCATGCTCCTTATACCGCTATGGCCATCGTGTCTTTGCCGCCTGCGACAAAGCTCAACGGTTGACCTCTTTCATCCGCGCAAAAGTGCGCCTTGCGGTCATTCACTGCTCCACTGCGACCTAACTATCGCTCGCTACTATTGGCTATTGTGGGACACAACGCCTGCCATGACAAGCGACCGTACACGCAGATGGTTTCCGTAAGCGCCATCAGTTTGTGTCTTTGAATCAATAGACGACCGGGTAGCAAGTTATTCATAAAAAATGGGTCACCAGTGAAGTTGAAGTGTCGCCGGCTTCTAGATGTTATAGCCATCAACGGCGCACCTTTCGCGTTCGCCCCCATGGTGTATGACTTGCCGTTAGCCGTTGACTCAATTTAAGTCTGGTACGCATTGAAAACAAAGATGCCAATCAGTACGATTGTCAGAGGCGCCGTACCATTCTTTGGCGGCCCAACGTCATGCTTTGCGGTTGTTTTTGCTTATGACAGAAACTACGCTGCGCATTGTGCGCTCGATTAAGGCAACGCAGGTGGCTTTTACCGCTAGATTCAGCGACTGCGCAAATGTATGGCGCTTTATGAAGACTGACGTGTCCTTTTATTAGGACAGCTCCAGAAAGTCGACTAATGGAAAGGCAAGGTCGGAAAGTTGTCTCACCGCTACGGTATCTCTTATATGCTTCTGTACGGCTACGTACCAATACATGGAAGCGACATATATAGGGGCATGAACATTTGTCCGCGCATTCCCCTTCCCAGGCGCGTTCCGAACCGGACTTGCGCCGGGAGGGGGAGATGTATGGGTGTTCCGTCCTTGCGCCTTAACGAATGGCGGTCATATATCGTATAGGGCCGGTGCGGTCCGAATCTCCGCCTGGGGAGTCTATCGTAAGTCGTGGTGTCGGAAACGGTATCATGAGAAGACGTCGAACCAGGAAGCCCTCTTCGTGAGGGGAGAAACCCCCGCTACCACCGCGTAAGCGGCTTTAAGCGGTGGGAAAGTTCATTACATCATGACAATGATAGGCCAATGTATTACGCAATCTTTGTATGCGTACGACAGGCCCGTGCTGCCAAATATTTTGGTGGGTATGTGTTCATCGGAGAATGTAACGCGCCGTTGCAATCGGCTGCCTGCACGCGCCCAACTCTTTGCGAGCCATGGCTTTGAGCGAGGCGAGAATAAAGCTCAATGGGCCTTGGGGGCGCGGTTACCACACCGCTGTAATGGTTGAACATCTTTCCAGGGTTGGATTGGCTTTGAGGGGTTTCAGGGATTTACTGGTCCATAGCCGGAGCGCCTTGCCAGGTTGACGGGCAGGACCGTGGCGCCCTAGACTGCTCTGTGCCGGAACGTTATGAGGTCTGTGCCCGCAGTGCGCCGTACATCAAGCCCACCATGTTGCGGGGAGTCCGCAACGCAAGCCCAGATGCAGGCGATTGGGAAGCGAGGGCCATGATGGTAAGTGGATATCGACAGGGTAACGAGCAGGTCTGGCTGCCAGGGGTGGCGACGGATATTAGGTATTCGGGACAAGAAAGGCGGGCGGCGGGCCGATGTTTGCAGCAGTCACAGGGCGTCAAGTTGGCGATGACGCTATCCTTTCAGGGGCGGACGCCGTGACGGGGGCAAGTTCAGGGCCGGTTGCAGATCCGATCATCGATGTCCGAGATCTTGTCAAGAAGTATGGGGATTTTGCGGCTGTGAGCGGCGTATCTTTTGCGGTGCCTGCGGGGGCCATATTTGGATTTCTTGGTCCTAACGGTGCCGGCAAGACCACTATCATCAAAATGCTCACGACAGTACTGAAGCCGACAAGCGGTGCGATCCGTATCAATGGGTATGATCCATTACGCCAGCAGCGGGATGTGCGCCGTTCGTTTGGTATCGTGTTTCAGGACCCGAGTCTCGATTCCGAACTGACGGCGCTCGAGAACCTCGAGCTACACGGGGTTTTGTACGGGATTGCGTCGACCGCGCGGAAGCGGCGGATGGCGGAATTGCTGAATTTGGTCGAACTGTGGGATCGGCGCCAAGAATTGGTAAAGAATTTCTCCGGGGGGATGAAGCGTCGGCTGGAGATTGCCCGTGCGCTGTTGCATGAGCCCGCCATTGTTTTTCTTGACGAGCCGACCATCGGCCTCGATCCCCAGACTCGCAACCACATATGGCAATATATCCAGACCCTGAATCAGGAACGCCATGTTACGGTGTTTTTCACTACTCACTACATGGATGAGGCCGACCGCGTGGCCGGCGAGGTGGCCATCATCGATCATGGGCGGATTGTCGCACGGGGTACCCCAGACGCGATCAAGGCACAGACACAGTCCGTGACTCTCGAGGATGCCTTTATCGGACTGACCGGTGAGGCGATGCGCATGGAGACCGCGTCCTCGGTCGATCGTATGAGGACGCTCGGCAAGACCTGGGGACGCCGATGAGGGTGATCTACATCTTATGTCTGCGGCAAATGAAACGCTATTTGCGGGCCCGGGCGCGGATCATTGGTTCGCTTGGCCAGCCGCTTCTGTTTTTGCTTGCCATGGGGTTTGGTTTTGGTCCCATCTTCCGGAAGGCCGGCGGCGGCAACTACATTCAGTTTCTAGCCCCCGGTATCGTCATTATGGCCATTTTGTTCACAGCGGTATTTTCGGGCATCGAAATCATCTGGGATCGGCAGTTCGGTTTTTTGAAAGAGACCTTGGTGGCGCCGGTCTCGCGGCTCAATATCGCCTTGGGACGCACGCTCGGCGGCGCCATTGTGGCCTTTATCCAGGGCTTGATCGTGCTCGCGATCTGTCTTGTCGCCGGCTTTCGGATTATGGCCCCCGCCTGGCTTCCGGTCGCGTTTCTTGTCATGTTTGTGAGCGCGGTATTGTTTGCGGCCATCGGTACGGCGATTGGGTCGATGCTAGATGACATGCAGGCCTTTCCCCTGATTATGAATTTTTTGGTCATGCCGCTATTTTTTCTATCAGGGGCACTATTTCCAATGGCCGGACTACCGCGGCCACTGATGCTGGCCATGCAAGTCGATCCCGTGACTTATGGTGTCGATGGTCTGCGCAATGCTCTGGGACCGGCTGTTATGGCTGGCGTGGGCGCAGATCTCGTGATTCTCATGGCGATTGCGGCGCTGCTGATTGCAGTGGCAAGTTATGTATTCGCGAGGATAGAGCTCTAACGCGTTTTTGGGTTTTGAGCCAGACGGTGGCCGGCACGACGACGGCGCACATATCGGCTGGCGTTAACGGCGTTGTCCTCGCCGGTTTATTGGCCCTTCCGGGTCGCTAGGTCATGGAACCGGCCGATGAGATTACGCTTGGGCCTCACCGGTAGTCGACACCGGCCGCGCTAGCCGCGGATGCGCAAGGAAGCCGGCGGAATTCTCCCTCGAGGCCCTTGGTCTGGGTGTACACATGAAGGCGTCGGCGTACGCGTAAGCAAGTGGGCACGGCACGATCGGTCTGACGGCGCTCATCTATCGGGGCGGGCGCCAGCGGGTAGATAATGGGCATGGCGGCGGCTGTCATTGGTAACGATTCCTCACATCTGTGAGGTTTCCGTGTCGCCCCGCCATCGCTATAGTGGCATGGGTGTAGCCGTTGGCTCTGGCGGTCTGCGCCCATCCATTGCCGGGAGTGCGCACGGTTTTTATCCCGTGATTGACGCCAGCGGCGGCATCGCGGTTGGCCAACGTAAGTCAAGGGGCAGTGGTCATCATGCCGGTGGTAAATATGGGGAAGGTTGTTTGGGACCATCCTATGCCGCTACTTCCATCGCCGGTCTCCGGGCGTCGCCAGGCTTATAACGGCAAGATGGGTGCCGCCGGTACCGCCGCGCATGTCCAAGTGTGTGGCGGCGGCGGCCGCGCTTTCGTTGTATTCGATTGCTGAGCATGCAGCGCGTGTCGGCATGGGCTTTGTTCCACGCAAGCGGTCGTCCGCGGCGTTTGTTTCTGGCGGCGGGACTTTTGCCGCTGGCGCTGTCGGCGTGCGCGGTCGGGCCGCGATTCGCAGCGCCCCGACTGGTGGTGCCAGGCCACTTTACCGCGGCGCCCCAAAATGCACCGCCGGCATGGCCCGATCGAACCTGGTGGCGGGGATTTGGTTCCCCGGAACTCGACCGACTGATTGCCGAGGCTGAGGTTCATAATTTCAGTATCCGTATTGCGGTGGCCGAGCTGCAGGCAGCTAATGCGCAAGTCGAGGTTGCCGGCGCCCCGCTGCTGCCGAGCATAAGCGGGGCCGCCAGCGCCAGCCGCCAACGCACGGGGGGGAATGCCGGCGGCAACAACGGTTTGGTGCCGACTACCAGCCGCGCCTTTGACACCCAGCAATTTGCCGCGTCCTTGCAAGTTTCTTATGAACTCGATTTCTGGGGCAGGAACCGCGATGCGTTGCGCGCCGCCGAGGCCGATGCCGCGGCCTCGCGCTTCAACCGCGACACCGTCGCCCTGACGGCCATTAGTGCCGTCGCAACCACTTGGTTTCAGATCCTGGCTGATCGCGATCAGCTGGCGATTGCCCGGCAGAATCTTACCGCAGCGCAAAGTCTGCTTGCGCAACTGCGTGCCGAGCTGGCGGCTGGGACGACCGACGCCGTGGCCGTGGCGCAACAGGCGGCACTGGTAGCCGCCGAACGGGCGACGATTCCCAATTTGCAGTCGCAGCTGCACCAGGAAATGATCGGTCTTGGCATCCTCGTCGGCAAACCCCCGGAGCTCGTCACGGTGCCACCAGGCACCCTCAATACGCTTCACGTTCCGCCGCTGCGGCCAGGCCTGCCTTCCGCGCTGCTGACGCGTCGTCCGGATATCGCCCAGGCACGGGCCAATCTCATCGCCGCCAACGCCAACGTGCGCGCTGCCATCGCCGACTTTTTCCCAAGCATCAGCCTCACGGGCTCCGCGGGTTGGCAAAGTACAGCGCTCGATGCCTTGCTGGCTCCGGGTTCGCTTCTGCTTAATGCCGCCGCGTCTATCAGCCAGCCGATATTTGAGGGTGGGGCGCTGATGGGTCAGCTTGCCATTAGTCGTGCGACCTACCGCCAGGATGTCATTGGATACGAGCAAACCGTGGTGCAGGCCTTCAGCAATGTCGAGACCGCCTTGACGGCGCTGCATTATGCCACCGACCAGGAACATGAGGAATGGATTGCGGTCGAGCGGGCCCGTGAGGCGCTAGATGCGGTCAAGGCGCAGCTTAACGCCGGCATCGTCGATGTGGGTACGGTCATTACCGCGCAGCAGGCACTCCTTAGTGATGAAAGCACCTACGAGCAGGCACGGCTCACACGGTTTTTGGCGGCCATCAATCTCTACGAAGCGCTGGGCGGTGGTTGGCGTGCGCGTTCCGCCCCGCCGGCGAAGGTGAAACTGACCCATGCGTCATAAACGACGGCTGTTGCTAGTGGCGGTCATCATCCTGTTGGTCGGGATTGTTTTTTATCGTCTGGTCGCGCCTAGCCATGTCCGCCGGGCGGCATTCACTGGTGTCCCCATTCCCATTACGGTAGCCGATGCCGTTCGCCGCAATGTCCCGATTTACCTAAAGGCCCTGGGTACGGTTCAAGCCTATCGCAGCGTCGTTGTGCAACCCATGATCAGTGGACCGATGATCTTTGTGGATTTCCACGAAGGACAGAATGTCACGAAAGGCCAGCTATTGGCACGAATAGATCCGCGTCCTTACCAAGCCACACTAAACCAGGCGCTGGCCAAGCTTGCCCAAGATCAGGCGGTGCTGGCAGAGGCGCGTGTGAATTTGCGGCGCTATGAAATGCTAGTGAAGAAACATTACGCTTCGGAGCAACAGACCACAGACCAGGCAGCGGCGGTAGCCGAGGATGCGGCCATTGTTAAGCAAGACGAGGCCGGAGTCGAAAGTGCGCAGACCAATCTCAGCTATACCGCCATTCGGGCTCCAATCAGCGGGCGGACCGGTATTCTGCAGGTGGATGCCGGCAATATCGTGAGCCCGGGGCTTGCCAATGGCATTGTGCTTATTACCACATTACGGCCGATCTATGTCGTTTTCAGCCTGCCGCAGCAGAATCTATCAGAGGTACAGCAGGCGTTGCACAGTCAATTGCCGCGGGTATTGGTCACCACGGGCGGCACCGGCGCGCCATCTGCGGTGATTGATCATGGCGTCCTTGCGGTACTGGACAATCAGATTAGCGCTAGCACTGGAACCCTGACTTTGAAGGCACGCTTCCCCAATCCGGCATTAACGTTGTGGCCGGGGGCGTTTGTCAATGTCCGCCTTAAGGTGCGTACAGACCACGGTGCCATCGTAGTGCCGTCAGTGGCAGTGCGGCAAGGTCCCACGGGCCCCTTTGTTTATCTCGTAACGCGTGCCGCAAGCCCCCCAGTTACCCACGGCGGCGTCCCACGCCACCAGACCGGAAAGCGGCCTGCAGCGGCACGGATCTACAAGGTGATCGAGCGCCCGGTAACGCTTGGTTACAGCAGTGCCAGCGTCGATGTCATCCGCGCCGGGCTTGTCGTCGGCGACCGTGTCGTCACCGCGGGTGGATCGCGCCTGCACGATGGCGCCATCGTGCGTATTGTGCCGCCGGCTCGCACGCCGTCACTATCGAGCCGGCCGGCGTCGCCACCATCGCGTTTTGGCCGCTGATGTTGCGGCGGGCTTAAGCGTCTATGAGTATCTCCGCACCGTTTATCAGCCGGCCGATCGCCACGTCTTTGCTGGCGGTGGCGCTGCTACTGGTAGGTCTGTTGGGGTATGAGGCGTTGCCGGTCTCGTCGCTTCCGGAGGTCAATTTCCCAACCATTCTGGTTACCACTAAGCTCCCAGGCGCCAGTCCGGATACCGTTTCAAAACTTCTTACGGCGCCTCTTGAGCGCCAGTTTGGGGAGATCGCCGGGCTCGACGCCATGAGCTCGATCAGCTCGGAAGGCACCAGCGCCATTACCTTACGGTTTTCACTGCATAAGTCGCTGGACGCAGCGGCCCAGGATGTGCAGGCGGCGATCAATGCCGCCGCCGGAACCTTGCCACCCAATCTTCCCTATCCGCCGGTCTATACGAAGGTCAATCCCGCCGACGCGCCGATTCTGATCCTTGCACTGACGTCGCATGCTATACCCTTATATGACGTGGCCAATGCCGCCGATACCGTCATGCTGCCACGGTTGAGCGAGATCACGGGCGTAGGCAAGGTGACGGTCGCAGGGGGGCTGGAGCGGGCGGTGCGCGTCCGCATCGATCCCACGCGGCTTGCGGCCTACGGGCTGTCGTTGGAGGATGTGCGCACTGCCATCGCCAATGCGAACCAGAACGGGCCCAAAGGCGGCTTCAATGGCGCGGCGCAGGCGTTTTCCCTGGGCGCCAACGATCAACTGGTCAGCGCCAGCAGCTATCGGCGGATCATAATCGCTTACCACAACGGCGCGCCCGTACGGTTGGCGAATGTCGGTAGTGTTGTCCCCGGCATGGTCAATGATGCCGTGGACGCGAGCTACAATGGGCACCCGGCCGTCATTCTTGACATACAGCGCGAGCCGGATGCCAACATTGTCGGCACGGTTGCAGGGATTCTTCGCGCATTGCCGGCGCTCACGCATGCGTTGCCCGCCGATGTTCATCTGCATGTGGTGGCTAACCGCACCGCTACCATCAAGGCCTCCGTCCGTGATGTCAAGCTGACCCTCCTGACCTCGGCAATGCTGGTTATTCTGGCCATATTTCTATTTTTGCCGACGCTGCGGGCAATGATTATCCCAGCGGTTGCCTTGCCGTTGTCTCTGATCGGCACGTTTGCCGTCATGAATGAGCTGGGCTTTAGTCTCGACAATCTGTCGCTGATGGCCCTCACGGTGGCCGCCGGGTTCGTTGTCGATGATGCGATCGTGATGATTGAGAATATCGTCCGGTTTATCGAATCGGGCGTGCCGCCACTGACAGCGGCGTATCAGGGTGCGCAACAGATCGGTTTTACCATCGTCTCACTGACGATATCCCTTGTGGCGGTATTTATTCCGTTACTGTTCATGCCGGGCGTCATCGGGCTTTTGTTCAGCGAATTTGCCGTGACCTTAGCGATCGCCGTGAGTGTTTCGGCAATTGTTTCCTTGACTCTTACGCCGATGATGTGCGGGCGTCTGTTGCGTCCGGTGAACACCTCGGGTTCCGGGCGCACCGCGCATATGATCGAGTCACAAGTGGCGCGATTGCGTAATGCCTATCAGCGTGGACTGGCGTGGACGCTTCGGCATCAATCGTGGTTTTTGTGGTTGTTTCTGGCGACCGTTCTCGGTACGGTGGCGCTGTATCTCGCCATACCGAAAGGTCTGTTGCCGCAAGAGGATACAGGCGAGATCGTAGCGGTGACCCGCGCACGTCCTAGCATCTCACTGCCAGCCCTGGAGGGGCTGCAGGCACAAGCCGTTGCCGCCATCCGTCGCGATTCGGCCGTAGCCGGCGTCACATCATTGTTGGGCGCTGGTATCACCAACCCCACACCTAATACCGGGCGGCTGACGATTATATTAAAGCCGATCGGCAAGCGGCCGCCGATTGCGACCGTCATGTCCGATCTGCAGCGCCGTATCAGTCAAATTCCCGGACTGACGGTGTATATGCAGCCCGTGCAGGACATCACCTTGTCGTCGCGCGTATCGCCCACTTTGTACCAGTACACACTAGTCGATACCAATCGCTTGCAGCTCGATCGTTGGACGACGCGCCTGGACGCACGGCTCATGTCATTGCGGCAATTGCGCGATGTCGCGAGCAACCAGCAGGACCGCGGCAATGAGACTTATATCGACGTCGACCGCGCCACCGCCGGTCGTCTCGGTGTGACGATGCAGGCCATCGAGAATGTGCTGTATGACGCCTATGGACAGCGTCAGGTTTCAACGATCTATACGCAAAACAGCCAGTATCGGGTCGTGCTACAAGTCAACCCGGAAGCCAAAATCTCCCCGGCGTCGCTTGCGGCGCTTTATGTGCCCGGGAATAACGGTACGCAGATTCCGCTTTACGAAGTGGCTACCATCAAGCAGCGGTACGCAAGGCTTGCTATAACACGCGAAGATCAATTCCCGTCCGTGACTTTGAGTTTCAATCTGGCCCCGGGCGTATCACTGGGTCAGGCCGAGCGCGCTATCGCCGATGCCCAGCGGGCGCTTGGAATGCCGTCTGCGATCAGTGGCACCTTCTCGGGTGCTGCCGCTCAGTTCCAATCGTCGCTCGCTAAAGAGCCATTGTTGATCGCGCTGACACTCATTGTCATCTACATCGTCCTTGGCGTGCTATACGAGAGCACTATCCACCCCATCACTATTTTATCAACTCTGCCATCAGCGGGGATAGGCGCATTGCTGGCCCTTATGGTGACAGGCACGCAGTTTACGATCGTGACCTTGGTCGGCATCGTGCTACTCATGGGTATCGTCAAGAAAAACGGCATCATTATGGTGGATTTTGCCATTGAGGCGGAGCGATCGCGGGGTCTGTCGGCGGAGGCGGCCATACAGGAGGCGTGTCTTTTGCGTTTTCGGCCGATCATGATGACGACGATTGCGGCCTTGTTTGGTGCCGTGCCATTGGTTTTGGAGGGCGGTGCGGGATCCGAGCTTCGCATACCGCTCGGCATTACTATCATTGGCGGCCTGCTCGTAAGCCAGCTGCTCACATTATTCACGACGCCCGTCATCTATGTGGCGCTCGATCGTTTGCGGCCCCGGGCCTTGATCGCGCCCGTGCCGCAGTCCGAATAAGCGATGGAGTTCTCGACGCCGTTCATTCGCCGCCCGGTTGGGACCGCGTTGCTTGCCCTAGGCATCCTTCTAGGGGGCATTATTGCCTATTTCCAGCTGCCGGTGGCCGCCGTACCGAATATTCCAATGCCGGCCTTCGTGGTGTTTGCAAACGAGCCGGGCGCCAACCCCGCAACCATGGCCAGCACGATCGCCGCGCCACTTGAGCGTCAGCTAAGCCACATACCCGGTGTGGCACAGCTCTTATCCGTCAATTCCACGGGTTCCAGCAACGTCATTATTCTGTTTTCCGCGGATGAAAACACCACTACGGCAGCCTATGCCGTGCAGGCTGCCATCAACGCGGCATTGCCGGATCTGCCCGCCAATCTTCCCGCCCGCCCCTATTACAAGGAATTTAACCCAGCGTCGCGACCCATTATGACGATGGCGTTGACATCGAACAGCCAGACTTTGGGTACTGTGTATGACGCCGCAAACACGATTCTCGTGCAGCGTTTGTCGCAAATTTCCGGGGTCGCGCAGGTGCAGCTAGACGGCGCCCAGTCACCGGCGGTGCGTATCCGCATCGAGCCGATGCGGCTTGCGCATGCCGGCCTTACCTCAGCCGACGTCTATGCGGCCGTGCAGGCGGCCAATGATTTGGCGCCCCTGGGGACTATTTCCGGCCCGCGCAGCACCAGTATTCTTGCCATCAATGGCCAACTTCATTCCGCAAAACAATATCGGCGTATTGTGTTGAAGGCCACTAACATGGCGCTTATTCGCTTGGGGGACGTAGCCACAGTAGTCAACGCTACAACGAATAGTGAACTTGCCGCTTGGGATGGCACACGTCCGGCAATTATAGTGACCGTGACTAAAACGCCGAATGCCAATGTCATCAATACCGTCGACCACATAAGGCGTCTTCTGCCTGAGATTCAACGCTGGCTACCAGCGGATATTCATCTTTCCATACTGACGGACCGTACCACCACGATCCGCGCCAGTGTGGCTGATATTGAGATGACGCTGCTAATCACTATCATGCTGGTGTTGCTCGTTGTGACTATGTTTATGCGCCGGCCCGCCGCGATTATGGCCGCCGGTATTACCGTGCCGCTATCGATTGCTGGCACGTTGGCCGCCATGTGGGCGCTGGGATTTTCGCTCGACAATTTCTCGTTATTGGCGTTGACGATCTCCGTCGGGTTTGTGGTCGACGATGCCATTGTCATGATCGAGAACATCGTGACACAGGTCGAACGTGGTACTCCACCACTACAGGCAGCCATTACCGGCGCCAGTCAGATCGGGTTTACGGTGATCTCGATTACACTGTCCCTTATCGCGGTGTTTATCCCGCTTACCCTTATGCCAGGCGTGCTCGGCCGGCTATTTCATGAGTTTGCGATGACGTTGACGGTGGCGATAACTTTGTCGGCGTTGGTGTCTCTTACGGTAACGCCGATGATTTGCGCACATTTTATGGGGGCCGATTCCGCGCAGGCGCCGCCATCGCGCGTGGCAAACTGGTTCGCACGGATGCACGCGCGCAGCCTAGATGCCTATATGCGCAGTCTCGACTGGGCGTTTAAGCATAGATCGTTGATGCTGGTGCTGACAATTATGACTGTCGTCGTGACGATTGGTCTTTATATGAAGATCCCGAAGGCCTTTTTGCCGCAAGAGGATACTGGGCTTATTATCGGCAACACCATCGCCGGCGCGGACGTTTCATTCAAACGCATGGAGGCGATGCAAAAGAAGGTCGTTACCATTTTGCTTCGCGATCCGGCGGTGGCAACCGTGAGCTCGAGCGTGGGTGTCGTGAACGGGTTTTCAAGCCCGAACCGCGGCAAGCTTTTTATCGGTCTAAAGCCGCGCGCGGACCGCAACATATCGGCGCAGGCTGTCATCGCACAGCTGCGGCCAGAACTTGCGCGCGTGGTCGGTATACAGACGTTTCTGCAGGTGGCGCAGGATATATTTGTGGGCGCGAACGCGGCCAATGGACAGTATCAATTTTCCGTACTGGACCCATCGCTTAAAGGGCTCGGTGCCGCATCGCGGCAGATTGAGGCACGTATAAAGACGTTGCCTGGCATGCGTGACGTGTCATCTGACCAGGATCAGCCAGAACCGCAGATCATGGTGGATATCAATCGATCGGCAGCCGCCCGCCTGGGCGTGCCCGTGGCGGCGATTGATGCGGCCTTGAATGACGCGTATGCGCAGCGGCAGATATCGCGGATTTATGATGCGCGCAATCAGTATGAAGTTATTTTGAAGGTGAGCGCCGCACTGCAGGAGTCTCCCGATCAGCTTGAGCATATCTATGTGCCGGGAACGGGGGGGCCCGTGCCGCTTATGGCCTTGGCGAGCTTTACGCGCAGCACGACCCCACTATCGGTGCGACATGTCAATCAGATGCCGGCGGCGACGATTAGTTTCAACCTGGCCCGTGGCGTACCGCTCGGTCAGGCGGTGAGCGAGATCAAAAAAGCGGTTGGCGGCATGGAGCTACCAGCGCGCGTGCATGTATCGTTTTCGAGCAACGCCAAGTATTTTCTTGAATCCATGGCGACCGAGCCGCTGCTTATTCTGGCAGCGCTGGCTGCGATCTACATTGTTCTGGGTGTTCTTTACGAAAGCCTGACGCAACCCTTGACCATCCTATCAACGTTACCGTCAGCAGGTGTGGGGGCACTGCTTGCGCTGCTCATTACCGGCATACCTTTATCGATCATCGCCATTATTGGCATATTTCTTTTAATGGGGATCGTGAAAAAAAATGGCATTATGCTGGTCGACTTTGCGCTGGCGGCAGAACGCAACGATGGTTTAGCGCCAGAGGCCGCGATTCGCGCCGCCTGCCGCGAGCGCTTTCGGCCCATCATGATGACGACGCTCGCGGCGATGCTTGGCGCCGTGCCGCTGGCGATTGCGGTAGGGACCGGTCATCATCTGCGGCAACCGTTGGGCGTGGCGGTGATCGGCGGTCTGATCGTCTCGCAAGCATTGACACTGTATACGACGCCCATGGTCTATTTGGCGCTAAGCGGGCGCGCGCGCCGTCGGAGAATGACCCATCAGGCGTTGCCGGCGGACTGATGGAAAATGGCGGCTGGTAGACACCGTGCGGCCAGTCGGCGCGGTTGTAGCCGCTTGGCGGCATCAGCATCGCGTTTAAGGGACACCGCCGGTACGGGCTTACAAAAGGCGGCCATGGACTTGCCGGGAAGCGGTGAAAGTGCGACGAGGGAAAGAGTCCATCAATGACACTTTCGTCAAATCACCGGCTGGCCGGTAGAGTCCATACCCCAATCTTCTTTATGTGTTCTCGCCTGCCATATCGCGCGGCATCTAGCCGGGACGGGCCGCTTCGAAAGGGTGGTGGTCCCCGGACCTCAAGGTTTCTGCCGGCACAACCATGCGCCTTTGACAGCCCTACCGTGGCGTCTATGCTTTATATCAAAATAACCCGACTTTAGGCCTCGAAAAGTGTAAGGCCAAACGGATGCTGGATGGGAGATACACGGCTGGGATCGGAGCGCGCGCTACGACGCATGAACCGTGCGCACGGCGCGGCGCTCACTATACTTGTGTTACTGGTATTGGCCGTTCATGTGACGCTTGCCGATCATATCACGGCCATTCGTTCGGATGCGCGCGCGATCAATGAGGCGGGGCTTGAGCGCATGCGTGTCCAGCGCGCGGCTTTGTTTGCGGTGCGTGTCGCGACGGCGCCGGTGACGCGCAGGCCCGTCTTGCGCATGGCTCTGGACCACCAGGCCCGGTATATCTGGGAGGCTTGGCGCGCCTTGCCGTCGTTACGCACGGATGGTTTACCGCAGCCCCGGTCAGTGACCGAGCAAATCAGGCGGTTCGTGGGGTGGCTGCGGATCGTGGCGGCCCCCGTGCCAGGCCCTGCCAGCGCATCGGCCACACGCGCAATTCTTGCCGCGGCCGAAGGGCCGTTGGCTTTAGCCCTGAACCAGCGGGTTCTTGCTTATCAGCGGTTGGCCGAACACGATAACACCGACCTTTCCGAGCTTGCGCGCGACCAGTTCTTTCTGGTGCTGGGCGCGCTGGCTGCCCTGACACTTGTGATCTTTGTGCCGCTATCGCGTCTAACCCGCGCCGAGATCGTTAAGCTCACGGATGCCATCGCTTATAATCGCACGCTGTTTGAGTCAGCCCCTGATGGCATCATCGTCATCGACGAGCGAGGGGTGATCGAGGCCTTCAACCCGGCGGCCGAGGTCCTGTTTGGCTGGCCTGCAAAGAGTGCCTGTGGTCGCTCCGTTGGTATTCTCATGGCCGAACCTGATCGAAGCCGCCACGGCGCTTATCTGGAAAGATATCTAGCGACCGGCGAACACCACGTGATCGGGCGGCTGCGCGAGGTCACGGCGGTGAGGCGGGACGAGTTGCCTATCCCAATTGAAATTTCCGTAGGCGCCATTAATGGAAAACGAAGGCGGTTTGTGGGGATAGCGCGGGACTTGACGGCGCGCAAGGCTGCTCAGGAAGCCCTTGATGTCGTTCGCCGCCGCTACCGGGACCTTGTTAATAATCTCAACGTCGGTGTCTTTCGGATCGCGGCGGGGGCGCCACCGCGCTTCCTTGAGGTCAACCCCGCGATGCTAGCGCTCTTCGAGGCCCCGACCAGCGTAGCCTTATTGGCGCGCCCCATCGACACGTTGTTCGCCGACAGCAAGGATCAGGACATCTTTTCCGAGGACTGGGATCCGGGCGCGCACGTTTTGTATCAGGAAGTCTTGCTACGTACCCTGGAGGGCCGCGAGTTCTGGGCCATGATCAGCGCGGTACGCAAGGATGAGGTTGGGGAGGCCTACTTCGACGGTATTGTAGAGGATGTCACTGCGCGGCGCGAGGCGGCGCGTGCGCTCGCCGCTTTAAACCAGGATCTCGAGCAGAGGGTTGCGGCACTCGATATAGCCAACAAGGAACTTGAGGCCTTTAGTTACTCGGTGTCCCATGACCTGCGCGCCCCCCTGCGCAGCATAGACGGATTTAGCCAGGCACTGCTTGAGGATTACGCTGATAAGGTGGACGCCGTCGGCCGCGATTACTTGACGCGGGTGCGTGCCGCGAGCCAGAAGATGGCGCAGCTTATCGACGACCTTTTGCAGCTCTCGCGGGTGACGCGGGCCCAACTCGTTCGCAAGCCCGTGGATATCACAGCCATGGCGCGTGATATCGCCGAGACGCTGCAAACCGGGGCGCCCGGACGGTGCGTAAAGTGGCGCATTGCGGAGGGCCTTAAGATCGGTGCGGACCCCGTCTTGATGCGTCAAGTCGTGGCCAATCTGCTGGCCAATGCCTGGAAATTCACTTCGAAAAAGACCGAGGCGCGTATCGAGGTGGGTGAGCTGTGGGCTGACGGTCGCCGCCTGTTATTCGTGCGAGACAACGGCGCAGGCTTTGACATGGCCTATGCGGATCGATTGTTTGGGGTATTTCAGCGTCTACACGCGAGCGGCGATTTCGACGGAACGGGCATCGGCCTTGCCATCGTCCAAAGAATCGTGCGCCGCCACGGCGGCGACGTGCGCGCCGAGGGTACGGTCGGCGAGGGTGCGTGTTTTTCCTTTACCATACCAGACAACGAGGATCTTGACGTCAATGACTCCTGAACGTTGTATCCTACTCATAGAGGATAACCCAGACGATGAGGCGCTGACGCGCCGGGCGTTTGCGAAAAACAATATCACGAACCCGGTAATTGTCGCCCACGATGGCGCCGAGGCCCTTCAGTATTTGTTCGATGACAGTAACCATGTGGCGGGTGCCAACAGATTGCCGATACTGACCCTGCTGGATTTAAAGCTTCCGAAGATTGACGGATTGACCGTATTACGGCGCCTACGAGCCGACCCGCGTACGAAGCTTTTGCCGGTCGTGATTTTGACATCGTCCGGCGAGCAGCGGGATCTCGTGGAAGGCTATGGTCTCGGGGCCAATAGCTACATTCGTAAGCCGGTCGATTTCGCGCAATTCATGGAAGCGGTGCGCCAGCTGGGGTTGTACTGGCTTGTCCTGAATAGCCCACCGCCACCGACCATGTAACTTCCCACTATGGCCGCGCCCGTTCGCATTTTACTTTTGGAGGATGCCGAGGATGACGAGGCTCTGGTGCGGCGCACGCTCGCCAAGGCAGGTTTGACGTTTGCCCTAGATCGCGTCGCGTCGCGCACGGCCATGATCCAGGCGCTGGATGCTAACCGCTATGACATCATACTGTCGGATTATTCCATGCCCGGCTTGAGCCCATTTGACGTCTTGGCGGTACTCGCGGAGCGCCGACTCGATATCCCAGTGATACTTGTCACAGGCACCATAGGCGAGAACCGGGCGGCGGCGATCATGCGTGCCGGGGCCCACGATTTTATTCTAAAGGAGGATATGTCGCGACTGGTTCCGGCCATAGAGCGGGAGCTTCGCGAGGCACAGGGCCGGTATCAGCGATGTATTATCGAGAATGATCGACGCAAGCTTGCAAGCGTCGTCGAGCAGACTGCGGACGCGGTAATGGTAACGGACCGCAACGGACACATAGAGTATGTGAATCCAGCGGTAAGCGAGCAGACCGGGTACAGCGCCTCGGAGCTCCTGGGGGCCACACCCGCAATGTTTCGCTCGGGGGCTCATGATCGGGCGTTTTACCAGAAACTCTGGTCCACGCTGTTGTCGGGCCGCGAGTTCCGGGCGATCTTTACTAATCGGCGCAAGAACGGCGAACGCTATTTTGAGGCAAAGACCTTGACACCGCTCAAGGATGAGGCCGGGATCATCACGGGATTTATATCCACGGGCCGTGATGTAAGCGAACTTGTGCGCATGCGCGAGGACTTGGAGCGTTCCCTATCGGTTCTGCGCGCGACCCTGGAAGCCACGGCCGACGCCATAGTCGTCACGGATCTGCAACAAAGTATCGTCGATTTCAATCGGCAGTATTGCGATCTGTGGGGATCGAGCGATTTGCCGACGCGCCCGTGGAACGAACGCAAGGCCATGATCGCAGGACTTCTTAGTGACCCTGAGGAATTGTTTGAGGCCGTCCGGTGGCTCTACGAACACCCCGATGAGATTCGATCGCAAGCGGTGACATTACAGGATGGACGTACCCTGGAATACTATTCCCAGCCGCAGCGGCGCGGCGAGGAGATCATAGGCCGAGTGTGGTGTTTTCGCGACATCACCGAGCGCGTGCGCCATGAACAGCGCCTCGCGCATCTCGCTTACCATGACCCCCTGACTGATCTGCCGAACCGCTGGCTTCTGGAGGAACAGCTTAAGGACCGGCTTGCGGACATGCGGGCAAAAAGTGCGTGTCTGGCCGTCGTGGTGATTGCAATCGACCGGTTCAACCGTATCAACGAGACCCTGGGCCACGGCGCGGGCGATGAGATCCTGCAGATTATCGCTCGCCGGTTGATGGCCGGGATCGCCGATGGTGGGTTGCTGGCGCGTACTGGCGGTAGCAAGTTTGTGATTGTGCAGGGGGTAGGGGGCGTGGGAGGGGCCGGCGATTTGGCTGCGGCCTTGCGGGCTACCATCGCTGAGCCCACTATCGCCCGGGGAAAGGAATTATTTTTGACGGCGAGCGTGGGGATCGGGCTGTACCCGGAGGATGCCACGGATCCCTACACGCTTTTGCAGCAAGCGGATAGCGCTGCGGCTCGTGCAAGCGAAGACGGCGGAGACGTGGTGGCGCGTTATCGGTCGCATATGTCGGCGGATGCCACGCAACGCTTGGCGACTGAGCATGCATTGCACCGGGCGCTCGCGCAACAAGAGTTCGTGCTTCATTACCAGCCCCAGGTCTGTTTGAGGACCGGGCGCATTCTGGGGGTCGAGGCCCTTATTCGTTGGCAGGATCCGCAAGTCGGGCTTGTGCCTCCCAGTCGATTCATTCCCGTTGCCGAGGAGACCGGGCTCATTGTGCCCATCACGGAATGGGCCCTGGTCACTGCCTGTACCCAGGCTGCGGATTGGCGCCGTGCCGATGTGTCGGATATCACCATGGCGGTCAATATCTCGGCACGATTGTTTAATCATGGAGATCTGCTTGGGGTTGCAGACCGTGCGTTGGTCGCGGCCGGGCTCGAGCCGCGATTTCTGGAAGTGGAGATCACCGAGGGCGTTATCATGCGGGATCTTGAGCATACGATAGATCTCTTGCGGGAATTGCGGCGCCGAGGCGTGCGCGCAAGTGTCGATGACTTTGGGACCGGTTACTGCGCTCTCGGTTATCTACGGGATTTTCCGCTTGATGTCTTAAAGATCGACCGGTCATTCGTGCAACGCTTGGGGGCCGACCCGCGGGATGAGGCGGTTACGGCCACCATCATCCAGATCGCGCATACCTTCGCGTTGCATGTCGTAGCTGAAGGCGCGGAGACTGCAAGTCAGGTGCGCAAGCTTGTCGCCATGAATTGCGATGCGCTGCAAGGATATTATTTTTCGCGCCCTGTATCCGCCGAGGAATGCGGCCGGTTGCTGCGAAATCCGCGGCCTTTT
>JAJYPQ010000254.1 GCA_021795255.1 Pseudomonadota bacterium | reverse complement strand
CCCGATGGCCTGCCCAAAGCCCCGCTGCCCGGTCGTCATGCCCCCCAGAAACACCGCCAAAAGCAGGGCATGGAGCGCGATATTGGCCTTGAGATACGCGAGAAAATTGAGGTCCGGATAGAGAAAACCCAGCAAATACGAGAGTAAAACGGCGTAGGCCAAAAATCCATGGGTCCCATGCACGAAGGCCGGCGCACGGCCCGCCAACACATACAAAGTCCCCATCCCGAAAAGCGCCGTGGCTACGATCAGCACAAGGCCGGTCACGGTCGCCGTATCTGGGCTTAGAATGACGAGCAGTAAACCGATCAGGCCGAGACTCGTCGCCACCACACGGTGCGCGGCCTCCGGATCGCCGTGAATAAGAAGGGAGAGGATATTGCGGGAATAGGGCCACCTCGTCCCCAAAGACAGGCCGAAACCAAACCCCTCGACCAAACTGCCCAACAGGATAATGGCGGCCGCTAAGACCACCTGCGTCAACATAAGGGCCTGAACGAGAGCGCCTACCCCCACAGCCGACGAGGTCAGTCCTCGCCATATCCCAGTCGCAGCCGCGAGAAAAACGAGCGCTGCTATAAGACCGTTGGCAAGCCGAACCGAACCCGTAACATCCGCTTCGACAACATTGTGCCGTGAGTCCTTGTTATCCATCTCTTGCCACCCCACCGAAAACGTCCCCGCACGGCCACTAGGGATCCCAAGCCACGATCGCTGCAAGCGCTCGCGCTCTTTATCGCCGTATACCCCCGATCTCAAAACCGCCACTAAGACCATCGCCCGAGCGATGCGATCCTTAATGCATCATCATCCCGGCCAGCATCGTCCGCGCATCCAGGGCGTTGAACATCCACATGGTGAGCCCCACGGCGATGATAAAGAGCGGCACGATCAGAAGGAATGAGACCGTGGTCCATATCTGGGTTTTTGAGAAATTCAACTGAAACAGCAACATGATCTGCACCAATACTGCGACCGCCGCTGCCGCCGACAGGCCGATCAGCGCCCACGGCAAAAGGACTGGCTGCGTAACAAAGCCAAGCGCCAAGGCCATCAGCGCCAAAGACACTATGTAAGACACCACATAGCCACGCCCGTTAACGACCCTGACCTCGGGATGCTCCAGAGGGTTTTCTATGCCGTGTGCCATCACAACACTCCTCGCATATAAACGAAGCTAAACACCAGCACCCAAATGACGGCCTGGAAATGCCAAAACACCTTAAGGTTCAACATTCGATAGACGACCTTGTCGGTAAACCCTTGGAAGGCCACCTGAAAGAACATCGTCGCCATCCACAAGAGCCCAAAGGCCATGTGGATACCATGGGTCATGACTAGCGCGAAGAACGCCGACAAATAGCCGCTGCGCTCGGGGGTGATGCCGGCATCGATGAGGTGCGAGAGTTCGTTTACCTCCATACCGATAAAGACCGCGCCGAACATAAAGGCGAGCCCTAAGCCCGCCAAGACCCCGCCCTTATGACCCTTTCTCATGGCCACCATGGCGCCGCCATAGGCGAGTACACTCGTAAACACCGCCAGGGTCTCCCCGTAGGCGTAAAGCGGATGGACGAAATCCTTGGCCATCGGACCTCCAGCGGCGTTGTACTGATGACTTAGCACCGCATAGGTCGCGAAAAGCCCGGCGAAGATCATGGCATCGCTCAACATATAGAGCCAGAAGCCTAGGGTTCTCGTCGCGATGGCATCATGGTGGTGATGCTGTGCCCAAAGCCCCGCGTTTCCCGAATCGCTGGTCGTCGTTGCCGATAGTCCCATAAACATCGCCCTCACTTACGCTGTTGCACTATTGATTCGCCGAGCAAAGCGGCCGCTCCGTCCCCTTTGAGGAGGCGGAGGAGCCGACCCGGCAGGGCTCGCTCTGGCCGAAAGAGCCCGTCGTCATGCCTTAGGTGTTAGACCGGCTGGGGCGCAGAGCTCCCATGCCGCCGCGGCGCGAATCGGGGCGTGGCGACTGACCGCGGGTCCGCGACCGACGCTCGATCTGTTCGACCTCGCTTGCGCCGACCACGTAATCGGTCTCGCGCACGAAGGAGCGCGCAATCACCGTCATCACTACGCCAAGGAGACTCAGATCTGTCATCCACCATATGCGCCACACAAGCCCGAATCCCAGGGCCAGGGAAAAAGCGCCGATCAAGAGCGGTACCGCCGTATTCTTCGGCATCAAGATGTCCTCGTATTGGGTGGGTAAGGCCTTCTCAAAACCCTGCTCCTTGCGCCAGACCAACTCGTCGCGGGCATTCACGCGCGGCGTCACGGCGAAGTTGTAGAAAGGCGTAGGCGAGGCCGTCATCCACTCGAGCGTCCTGCCCGTGCCCCAGGCGTTCGCTCCTACACGATTCTCGTTGCGATCACGCAGGCTCACATAGAGTTGCCGGATGAAGTAGTACACGGAGACCGTATAGAGGCCGATCCCGAATTCCTCGAGCACTTCGAAGGGTAGTAGGTGCGGGTTGGCGAGATAATCCAAACGTCGGGTCATGCCCATGAACCCCGATAGATACATCGGCACGAAGACCATGATGGTGCCGGCCGTAAAGTACCAGAAAAACCGCTTACCCAAGGTCTCGTCCAGCTTGAAGCCGAACACCTTCGGAAACCAGTAACTCACGCCACCCATGATTCCATAGATGACGACCATCAGCATGGTGTGGAAGTGCGCGACTACGAAGACGCTGTTATGAACGCTGTAGTTGATGGGCGGCATGGCCAGCATCATTCCGGTAAGTCCGCCAAGCAGCAGCATGAATAGCGCCCCGATCGCCCACATCATGGGGGTCTCGAAGCGACTGCGTCCCCGAAAGATGGTAAAGGCCCAGTTAAAGACCTTCACCCCGGTGGGAATTCCGACCACCATCGTGGCGATGCTAAAGAAGGTATTGACCGCCGGGCTCGCACCCATGGTAAAGAAATGGTGCAGCCACACCGACCACGAGACGCCGGCAATCGCAAAACTCGCCGCGACCATGGTGATGTAACCAAACAAGGCCTTTTCCGAGAAGGTCGGAATGATCTCCGACATCATGCCGAACGCCGGAAGGATCACGAAATACACCTCCGGATGGCCCCACATCCAGAACAAATTGGAGTAGAGCATGAGGTTGCCGCCCATTCCGGCGGTGAAGAAGTGGGTGCCGAAATACCGGTCAAGACCGAGAAGGGCGAGAGAGACGCCGAGCACCGGAAACGAGGTCAAGGCGATGATGTTGGTGCTGAGCGCCGTCCAGGTGAAGATCGGCAGGCGCCCCCAGGTCATACCGGGCGCACGCATCTTGATGATGGTAGCGATCAGGTTCGCAGCCCCAAGGGTAGTCCCGACGCTTGCGATCTGAATCGACCACATCCAGTAATCGACCCCTACACCCGGGCTATAGGCAAGCTCGGTAAGCGGGGTCAAGCCCACCCATCCGGCGTGCGAAAAGTCACCAAGAAACAAGGACATCATAATGAGCGCGGCACCGACTACGGTGAGCCACAACCCGAGCGCGTTCAGATAGGGAAACGCCATATCCCGCGCGCCGATCTGCAAGGGGACCACGACGTTCATGATACCGACCAAGATAGGCGTTGCAGCGAACAGGATCATGATCGTGCCGTGGGCGCTGTAGATCTGATCGAAATGGTAGGGGATCAGGTAGCCATGCGCCGCCCCGAGGAAGCCTGGAGAGTGGGGGCCGTCTGCCAGCATTTGCTGAGTGCGCATCATGAGGGCATCGATAAAGCCCCGGAACAGCATGACAAGGCCCACGATAATATACATAACGCCGATCTTTTTATGATCGACCGTCGTCAACCACTCGCGCCAGAGATACCCCCATTTGCCGGCATATGTCACATAAGCAAGGATAAGGACGCCGATAGCGGCGGAGAAGAAAAACGCGCCGGTAATGATAGGGTTATTGGGGATGGCCGATAGGGATAAACGTCCTAGCAGCGGGCTCCAGGGTCCTTGCACGTGCACCATCGTCTCTACTCCTCTCGTCGCGAGAGCCCGAACAGGCGCTCACCTAGTCTTGAAAATGTCCGCATCAAAAGGCCTAGGCCTTCCCATATGTCGGCAGAGGTGTTTTATAGACCTTACCCATCGTGATCGCCTTTATGACCCGATCGAAAAGACCCGCGCTGACGTGCGAGAACTGATCGGTTTTTCCGTCGACATTCTTGTAAGGCTTGGCGAACGCGTTAAACCGCGCATAATTCAACCTATGTGGCGATTTTGCGACGCGCTTGGCCCACGTTTGGAATTGGTTTTGCGCGACGACCTTGGTCTTGAACCCCATCCAGGAAAAACCGCCGCCGCTGAAATTGGCCGAATAACCCTGGTATTTTCCGATCCTATCGGCGAGCAATACCTGTTTTGTGCGCATGCCCGGCATGATATCGATCATCCCGGCGAGCTTTGGGATATAGAAATCGTTCACTACCGTAGCCGATGTCAAACGGAAATGGATCGGGGTGCCCACTGGTATGACAAGCTCGTTGGCGGTGGCGATATCTTGCTTTGGGTAGATAAAGAGCCACTGCCAATCGGTCGTTATGACATCGACGTCGAGGGGGCGTGGGGCCTTTTTGCCGCTCGCGGTGCTAGCGGAATTTATCAGTCTAGGATTATAGGGGTTGACCGCGAACGTGCCCTGGTAGGAGTAATAACCGAGCATGGCGACGATCGCTATGGGGATGGTCCAGACTACGAATTCGATGAGGTTGGAATGCGACCACTTCGGGTCATAAGCGGCCTTGGCATTGGTTTTGCGATATCGTAGAAGAAAGACTGTCGTCATGATCGCAGTCGGCACGATAATAACCAGCATGACCGCGACATCGAGGATGGTGAATCGAAAATCCACGTTTGCCAGGGGGCCGGCTGGCCGGAACAATACGAACTGTCGGGAGAGTCCTTGCGACGAACAACCGGCGAGGAGTAGGGCCGGTACTAGTGTGATATAACGAGCCAGGAGCCTCAGTCTTTTCGCGACCATGTTTCGTACCACCCTGCGTGCTTTGTGAGGACTGTGCCTATGGGGAGGGATGGCAGGTCAGAGACCCGCCGCCCAACGCTCATACACGGCATAAGCATATAATAATATATGCAATAGCCGAATGACAAGGCCGTTGCGTCCGAGAATTGGCCGTGCGGGGGCAATGCGAAGAACTAAGGCGCGACAAATGACCGCTATATTAAGGACTCTTAGATAAGAGACCCCTGTAGGGCGGTGCGTGATGGGCTTGGAGAACACCTCATGGGCCAGGAAAGGCCAGCGGGCTGCGGCCGGAACCGGGGTCCTGCGGCCCCGACCGGCGGTCCCGTGACAACCCCGGTCTTACCGCTCCCCTTAGCCCGCATCCTCTTTCTGGCCGGTCGCCCGGATCTGCGGGCCCTCCTCGCAGACGTTCCGATCCGCAATCCCGGTCTCGATACCGTCTAGGCTCCTCGCATTGCGTTCCAGCCAATAGCGCCTCACACCCGCCTCGCCCTTTTTTTGGGTCCAGTCCTTGAGGTCGGGCCGGTCGCCCGCGAAATCGTAATAGGGCACCCCAAAGCCGCAGGAGGTCTGAACGAGATCGATTGCCACATCAAAGATCTGCCGCGACCCGGGCAGGGGAGGAAAAAGCGCGAACATATCGGGCCATTCGGGGTCCTTTTGATGAATCGCACGCGCCTGCCCGTAGAGGCGCAGGATGACAGGATCTCCGGAAAAGGCACAAAACATGAGGGTCATGCGCGGGGAACTGAGGACATGGGCCGCGGATTCGTTGCCGCTTCCTGTCAGGTTGAGCCAGGCTACCCGGTTTGGGCCCAAGATCCGGAGCGAATCGAGGCCTTTAGGTGAGACATTGATGCGGCCGTCTTGGGTGGCCGTGGCGACGAAAAAAATCCTTTGGGCGCGGATAAAGTCCGCCCACCGCTCAGAAATTTCGCCGTACTGCTTTCCCATAAAGGGCCGTCTCCTTAGCGCCGGTCGATCATTCTAGCATGCGTGGACCATAGCCGGCAGGCTCTGCGCTTCAAGGGTCTGCAAGTGATTGCCCTTAGGGCCTTGCGTTTACTCAAGGCCACGAAAAGAGCGGCGAGTGCCAAGGCCCTCGCCCTCAGGAGGCCATCAACACCGCGACCGGGAATGTCCAAAAAAGGTCCGCGGCCAAAAGCCGCCCCGCTCGTCCCGGTGGCGCAAGAGACTCTCCTGTAAAGATGTCCGTTAAACGCAAGCCGGCGCTCTGTGGCAAAAGCTCCACCTCGGTGTCACCCCACAC
>JAJYPQ010000253.1 GCA_021795255.1 Pseudomonadota bacterium | reverse complement strand
CCGCAAGAGCCCTGTGGCCGATGCGGACTCATGGTTCAGTCCGGAGGACATTTACCTTTTCCGTGAAGGGCGCCACGCGAGACTCTATGAAAAGCTGGGCGCGCACCGCATGCGCGGCAAGGACGGTGACGGTGTCCACTTCGCGGTCTGGGCCCCTAATGCCTCGGCCGTAAGCGTCATCGGTGATTTCAACGGCTGGTCTAAGGGGGCCGACCCCTTGAAGGCGCGACTCGATGGCTCGGGGATCTGGGCGGGTTTTCTTCCCCGGGTTCGCGAGGGAGCGCGCTACAAGTACCACATTAGCTCCCAATACCACGGTTATGAGGCCGAAAAGGCCGATCCTTTCGCATTTTGCACCGAGGTGGCCCCGCGTACCGCGTCGATCGTCTGGGACCTTGAAGCGACTTGGGGTGATGCCGCTTGGATGAAGGGTCGCGCCGACACGGTTTCGCTGTCGGCCCCGATCAGTATCTACGAGATCCACCCGGGCTCCTGGAGACGGGTGCCGGAACAGGGAGATCGCTGGCTCAGTTATCGGGAACTTGCCGATCAATTGCCGCCGTACATGACCGATATGGGGTTTACCCATGTCGAGTTCATGCCGCTTACGGAGCACCCCTTCTACGGTTCGTGGGGGTACCAAACTACCGCTTACTTTGCCCCGACGGCGCGCTATGGAACGCCCCAAGACTGCATGCATTTGATCGACCAACTCCATAAGAGCGGGGTGGGGGTGATACTCGACTGGGTGCCCTCGCATTTCCCGACCGATCTCCATGGCCTTGGGTATTTTGACGGGACCTATTTGTTTGAGCATGCCGATCCCCGCATGGGTTACCACCCGGAATGGCATTCGAGTATCTTCAATTACGGACGAAACGAGGTCCGGTCGATCCTCATTTCGAGCGCGATATTTTGGCTGGATAAGTTTCATATCGACGCGATTCGGGTCGATGGGGTGGCCTCGATGCTTTATCGCGACTACGCGCGCAAGCCCGGGGAATGGATAGCAAACGAGTACGGCGGTCGGGAAAATATTGAGGCTATCCACTTCTTAAGGGAATTGAACGAGGCCGTATACCGACATTATCCCGATGTCCAGACGATAGCGGAGGAATCGACGGCCTGGCCGCAGGTATCGCGACCGACTTATCTCAATGGTCTCGGGTTCGGGTACAAATGGAACATGGGGTGGATGCACGATACCTTGGATTACATGGAGCGGAACCCCATCTACCGGAAGTACCATCAAGGACAGCTCACATTCAGTATCTGGTACGCCTTTCAAGAAAATTTCGTCTTACCCCTGTCGCATGATGAGGTCGTCTACGGAAAGGGCTCTCTGATCGGGAAGATGCCGGGGGACGATTGGCAGAAGTATGCGAATCTGCGCTTGCTGCTTGGCTATATGTTCACCCATCCCGGGAAAAAGCTGCTATTCATGGGCGCGGAATTCGCGCAGTGGCGGGAGTGGAGCCACGAACGGAGTCTCGATTGGCACCTTCTTGAGAGCCCCATGCATCAGGGGATACAGAGATTGGTCAAGGACTTGAATGGTCTTTATCGAAAGGAGCCGGCCCTGCACGCGCATGACTGCGATGAGTCGGGGTTCCTTTGGGCGGACGCGGCGGACTGGGAGCAGAGCGTCATAAGCTTTTATCGTCGCGGCACACACCCTGGCGACCTCGTTCTGGTGGTATGTAATTTTACCCCGGTGCCGCGCATGAATTATCAGTTGGGCGTGCCCCGTGCCGGCTACTGGAAGGAGATCATGAATACCGACGCCGGTTATTACGGAGGCAGCGGCCACGGCAATCTCGGGGGGCTCGAGGCGACGCCGGTCGCCTCCCACGGCCACCATCACGCCCTGACGCTGGTACTGCCTCCTCTTGCCATGGTGTGTTTTAAGGTCCCTACGGTACGAGGAGGGTAAGGGCAATGCCGAGGTCGCCGTCCAAGAAGTCGGTTTTGCCCCGTACCGGGCGTTTGCGCGTCGTCATCGAGTCCGTGGCTCCGAGCATCGATTGTGGTCGGTTTCCTATTAAGCGTATTCAGGGCGACGAGGTGGTCATCGAGGCCGACGTGTTCGCGGATGGCCATGACGTAGTTGCAAGCACGCTGTGCGTGCGCCGGCACGGGGCGCGGAGCTGGACCGAGTCACGGATGGCAGCGCTCGGGAACGATCGCTTCCGCGGGGCGTTCACGGTGTCCGAGCTCGGAGCGTACGACTATACCGTGTGCGCCCACATCGACCGTTTCGCCTCCTTTTGCCTCGAGCTGAGCCGCCGTCCTCTGGAAGATCCAGACCTCGAAAGCGCCTGGGCCTACGGGGCCCTTCTTATCGCCGAGGCCGCCGAGGGCGCAGACCGCGCGGGGGCCAAAGCGGAGGCTATGGCGCTGCGCGAAGCAGAAGGCGTGCTGCGTGGCGATGCTGCGGCCGCTACCAAGCGGGCCATGGCCCTAGACGGTGTTCTGGCGGAGCGCATATATCGTTTTGCCGAACGCCGCCATGAAGCGAGATTCGAGCGCGAACTCATGGTTGCTGTGGACCCGGAGCGTGCGCGCTCTAGCGCCTGGTACGAATTTTTCCCGCGTTCTTTTGGGGCGTTGCGGCACGCCGACGCGATGCTTACTTATATCGCCGACATGGGCTTTGACGTCGTGTATTTGCCGCCGGTCTCCCCGATCGGCGAGCGTCTGCGCAAGGGCCCGAACGATAGCCCGACTGCGACTGCGACCGACGTCGGCAGCCCCTGGGCGGTCGGCAGCGCGCAGGGCGGCCACAAGGCTATAGCGCCGGAACTCGGTACGCTTGCCGATTTTCGGGCGTTTTGTAAAAAGGCGGCGAGCCGTCATCTGGAGGTAGCGCTCGATATCGCGTTCCAGTGCGCCCCCGATCACCCTTATGTGAGTGCGCATCCTGAGTGGTTTCGCCACCGACCGGACGGAACCATACAGTACGCCGAGAATCCGCCGAAAAAATATCAGGATATCTATCCCCTCGACTTTGAAACCGAGGATTGGCAGGCGCTTTGGGAGGAACTGAGGGATGTCCTGCTGTTTTGGATTGAGCAGGGGGTGCGGCTTTTCCGCGTAGACAACCCTCACACCAAGACGTTCCCGTTTTGGGAATGGGTGATCGCGGACGTGAGGGGGCGCCACCCGGACGTCTTGTTTTTGGCCGAGGCCTTTACTCGCCCTAAGGTGATGCATCGCTTAGCGAAGCTCGGCTTCAGTCACTCCTATACGTATTTCACGTGGCGCAATAGCAAGCACGAGCTGACCCAGTACTTCACCGAACTGACTCGTGGCCCGGGCCGGGAGTACTTTCGTCCTCACGTCTGGCCTAACACCCCCGATATTTTGCCGGCCGCTCTTCAATACGCTCCGCGCTCCGCGTTCGCCGCGCGCCTGATATTGGCCGCAACCCTCAGCGCCAACTACGGGATTTATGGTCCGGCCTTCGAACTCATGGAGAACGTACCGCGGTCGGCCGGGAGCGAGGAGTATCAGGATTCGGAAAAGTATCAGCTGCGGACGTGGGACACGGATCGCGACGATAGCCTTCGGGATTTGGTGGCGCTGGTCAATCGAATACGCCGGGAGAACCGCGCGCTTCAAGACAATAGAGGGCTCGAGTTTCATGAGATCGACAATGACAACTTGATTTGCTACAGCAAGGCCACGAGCGACGGGGAATCGGTGATCCTGGTTGTGGTGAACCTCGATCCCTATCATCGTCAGTCTGGCTGGCTCAATTGGACGGCGGATCGTGCGGCCGGGCCCCATGGGCAGCCGGTACAGATGCATGATCTCCTATCCGAGGCGCGCTATTTCTGGGGCGGCGGACGGCATTTCATAGATCTTTCCCCCGAAAAAATGCCGGCACATATCTTTCGTGTGCGACGACACGTCTCTTCGGAGAATAATTTCGATTACTACTCTTAGGCGTAGCCCATGCGCAGAAAGCCGAAAGTGGAGGTATCAAGGATTTCCGACGATCCTTTGTGGTACAAGGATGCGGTCATCTACGAGCTCCATGTGCGCGCCTTCTATGACGCGAACGGCGACGGGGTGGGGGATTTTGCGGGTCTCACCGAGAAGCTGGACTACCTTCAGGACCTCGGCGTCGATACCTTGTGGGTCCTCCCGTTCTATCCTTCGCCTATGCGAGACGACGGTTACGACATCTCGAATTATCGAGACGTCCATCCCGACTACGGGACGCGTCGCGACTTCCTGCAGTTTGTGCATGCCGCCCACGAGCGAGGACTACGTGTCATCACCGAACTTGTGATCAACCATACATCGGAGGCCCACCCGTGGTTCCAAGCAGCGCGCCGCGCGCCGCCTGGGTCTCCCAAGCGGGATTTCTATGTCTGGAGCGACACGGTCAAGAAGTTTGAAGATACGCGCATCATCTTTACGGACAGCGAAAAATCCAATTGGGCCTGGGACGACGTCGCAGGCGCCTATTATTGGCACCGATTTTTTTTCCATCAGCCGGATCTTAACCACAATAACCCGCGGGTCGTAAAGGCGGTCGTGCGGGTCATGGAGTTTTGGCTCGGGCTCGGGGTCGATGGCCTAAGGCTCGATGCCATCCCCTATCTGTGCGTGCGCGAAGGAACCAGCAACGAGAACCTCCCCGAGACCCATGCCGTGACGCGCTACATGCGCTCGGTCATCGATAGTCGCTACAAGAATCGCATGCTTCTAGCCGAGGCCAATCAGTGGCCCGAGGATGTGCGCGATTATTTCGGTGCCGGGGATGAGTGTCATATGGCCTACCACTTTCCGCTGATGCCGCGGATGTATATGGCCATAGCCCAGGAGGACCGCCACCCGATCGTCGAGATCATGAAACAGACGCCGGACATACCCGAGACCTGTCAATGGGCGATCTTCCTTAGGAACCATGACGAGCTGACGCTCGAGATGGTTACGAACAAAGAGCGCGACTATATGTATCAGATGTATGCCGCCGATCGGAAGGCGCGGTTGAACCTCGGCATCCGCCGCCGCCTCGCGCCGCTTATGGAAAACGACTTCGACAAGATTCGCTTGATGAATAGCCTGCTCTTATCGATGCCCGGTTCGCCCATCATTTATTACGGCGACGAGATCGGAATGGGCGACAATATCTATTTGGGGGATCGCAACGGGGTACGGACGCCCATGCAGTGGAGCCCTGATAGGAACGCCGGGTTCTCCCGCGCCGACCCCCAGCGCTTATTCCTGCCGCCCATCATGGACCCCGTCTACGGCTTTGGAGCGGTCAATGTCGAAGCGCAATCGCGGGATCCCTCTTCGCTCTTGAACTGGATGCGGCGCCTGCTTGCGATTCGCAAGAGCAGCAAGGTCTTCGGCCGCGGCACGCTTAAGTTCCTGGAGCCGGGGAATCGCAAGGTTCTGGCCTATATCCGCGCCTATGAGACGGAGAGCGTGTTGTGCGTTGCGAATCTTTCGCGGTCTGCGCAACCGGTGGAGCTGGACCTGGCGGCCTATAAGGGGCGGGTTCCGATCGAGTTGATTGGCCGCACGCCGTTTCCGCCGATCGGGGATTTGCCTTACCTGCTCACCTTGCACGGACACGGTTTTTATTGGTTTCGACTGGCCGAGGGCGAGGAGGTACCCGTATGGCACGAGGAGCGATTGGCGCCCGAGGAGCTGCCCCTCCTCGTACTCTTCGACGGCTGGCGCAGCCTCTTTCGGGACCGAGTCGTGCCCTGGCGTATGGCCATGGCGGAAAAGGTTCGTGCGCAATGGGAAGAAGAGGCGTTGCCGCGCTTTTTGGAGGGTCAGCGCTGGTATGCCGAGAAGGGGAAGGGGCTTAAGAAGGCCGCCATGATCGAAACGGCGGAATGGAACGATCCCGTGTGCCATTGGTTCCTTACGCTTGTGGAGGCGCAGTGCGAGACCGAGCCCGCGACCTATTTCCTGCCGGTATCATTGATTTGGGAAAACGAGAGCGAAAACCGTATGCGGGGCGTATTGCCGTTCGCTGTGGCCCGCGTACGGCAGCAGGCGACCTTGGGCGTGCTGGGGGACGCGTTTGCGGATGACGCGTTTTGCCATGCCCTGATCGGGGTGATCCGGACGGGGGCGCAGTTTGCGGGGCAGAGTGGGGTGATCCGCGGCGTGCCACTGGGCGCCGAGCCGATCGTGGATTTGTCCGACGAGCCGGTCCATAGGCCGAGCCGCCATAGCAGCAATACCTCGGTGGCGATCGGAGACCGCTTGTTTTTAAAAGGCTACCGGCATATCCAAGAGGGGGTGAACCCCGA
>JAJYPQ010000252.1 GCA_021795255.1 Pseudomonadota bacterium | reverse complement strand
CCAGGTCCCGCCAAGGCCTCCTGGGCGGCAAGCTCGACCGCTTGCCTGCGCGCCCCGCTCTCGTAGGCGCGCAGGATGTCATCCGAACGGCTTCCGTACTTGTTCAAAAAGACCCGTAACTCCGATTCAGATTCGACGCCTTGAAGGCTATCTATCACCGCGCCGTTACGGAAGATCTTCAGCATAGGTAAAGAGCGGACCTCGAGACGACGAGCCAACTCTGCGTACTCATCGGTGTTGAGCATCACAACAAGCAGCCGGCCCCCATACTCGCTGGCCACTCGCACCAAGCGCGGCATAGCCACGAGGCAGGGGCCGGCGCGTGGCGACCAAAAGTTGACGACGACCGGCCCGCGGCGCGAATTTTCAAGCACAAGCCGCGAAAAGTTTTCGGATGTCCCATCTACGATATAGGGAAGAACTGTCATAGCGTTTTAGGGAAGATGGCTCCTAATGCCGATAAAATTGGCCCCCGTGTGAAGCCCGTAAGCATATTCGAAACGCACACCGCCTATGCGCATACCGAGGCCCGCGCCCAAAGTCTGCATGGCATTATTGGTCGGCATAGTGACGATAGCCCCCTCGTGGCAACCATTCGTGAAGGACTGACAGGCCCCTAGGTCTGGCTTAAAGACCAATGCCCGGGAGATACTCCCCAGGGGGCCGCCATGGCTCTGGGTAGGCTTTTTGAGCGCCTTATGATGAGGCGGGTTCAAGACGCCAAGAAGCGGGCGGCGCGGCTTTGCCAACGCTTGAGCCACGCCGGCATTGATACTCCGCGTCACATCGCTGCCCATAGCCCCCCGAGCGCCGGTAAGGAAGGCGCCGCCGAGAAGCAGTGCACCTATCAACCAATGATTCCCGAGTCTCAATAGAACGGAGGCACGCATAGCCCTATCTCATATGAGGCCAAAAAATACGAATTTCAACGGGCACGGCCTAGAAAGGCACTATAACACTCCCAAAGAAAACCACTGCGGGATCTTACGCTCAACCATCCGCCAGAAGTGGGGATTTTCAGCTGGGGACGAGTTGCAGTAGACTCACCCCACGGGCCTGCCCTGCCGTCACTCCGGATCACGACCGCCACACATATGGATGCCGAAAAGGCCTACAAGGCACTGTCTCTAGAAGAGCGCTTGACGCTTGCCTTGCGTCAACACCTCACAGATGGCGAACGCGAACTGATCCTCCGGCGCGAGCAGTGGATGCAGGTTCGGGTCTACTTCGCTAGACGCGCGGATCTAAGGCCTCACGAGATCGCGTTCCTCTTGGGCGATCAGGATCACGTGATCCGGCTTTGCATGGCCAAGCGCGACGATCTCACGCCCGAACAGATCACTCAGTGCGTCACCGACCGAGACCCTAATGTCCGGTACTTTATTGCTCGCAACGCCCGACTTCCCGAGGCCGCTTTGCAACAACTTCTGAACGATGCCGACCCTCTCGTTCGGCGCGCGGCGGCAAAAGGGCCTAGGCCGCCGCGCATCGAGGCGCGTCCCGGCCGGGCCGCCGTGGTCCGTTCCTAGCTGAAAGCGGACCTCTCACGCCGCAGTTTCATAAACGGTTAGGTCGTCAAACCCTCGCGCAAAGTCCGCGGAGGCCACTTACTTCAGACTGAAACCAAGCCCACAAGATCCTAAGTGAGAAACGCCGGCCCAAACCGGGCTTGGGATACCTCTGCTACACTGTCAGGACGATCTATCCCAAGTGAAGGAATGCCGATGCCCACGACGAGCTGTCATCCCCTAGCCCCTCACCGCAAACTGCGAATACCCGACTGGTATGTGTCGACCCTCATGCTCGAACGGACGGTCGATGCCATTCTGCGGCGGGTCTCGCTACGACGCGACTACGACATCCCCTATCTCGCCGGCTATAGCCAGGACGGACGCACAATCTATATTGACCGGCATTTGCCGAAGTCGTTTACGGATAAGGGGCACACGGTGGAAGTCGACCGCTACCTCATCTTGCACGAAGCGGTCGAAAAATCCCTGATCGACGAACTCGGTCTCCACTATCTCCATGCCCACCAAATCGCGACCCGTGCCGAAGAATCCGCGGTGCGTGCCGACCGCGTCTCTTGGAGGGCCTACGATGCCTTTATGCAAAAATACGTGAAGACGGTAGGCGATGAACGTTTAACCCATGTGCCCGCCAATCTTGACCTTAAACCCTATCGGGACGAACACGATCGCGATCTCATAGCGCGCATGGAGAAGGCGGAAGCGACTGGGGTTCCCGGGATCCCGTCGATCCGCCGCAAGGCGGCAAAAACCTAAGGGCGGGAGTTAGGCCCCAACAAGACCCTATGCTGGCGAATATCAAGCGGGAAATCGATAGCGTCTTGTTGCGGCCTTAGGCCCGCGTATCGCCGTGAAACAACTTCGTTATCACGGTGTCGCTGTCCATCGGCTCATTGTTGAGCGCCATAGCCAAGAGCTCGCCTCCCATGACTTGAGGCGCGATCACCATATCGGGGCGCACGTTCCGCACGCGAGTCATATTCTTACTGTGATTGACGGCGGCAACAGTCCGGATATCGGTGCTCAGTTCTTTGACTGCAAGCACTGTGAAGGCATTCTCCGAATCGTCATCTCGAAGCGCTAAAACAGCTGCCGCCTGTAACACGCCCGCCCTTTGCAAGGTCTCCGCATCGCTCGGATCGCCGACAATGACGTCCGCTTCCCCGAACTCGGCGGGATCGACGGCGGTTGTGACGATCACGGTCACGGGCAGGTGTCGCGCCAGAAGTTCGCGGCACGTGTTGCGAGAAAGCGAGGTATTGCCCACGATGATGTAATGATTTTTACGCGTCATACGCGCCGATTCTCCCTTCATGAGCCGCTGCATACGGCCGGTCACAGCCGGCACAATCACTGCCGATATAGAAGTAGCAAACACCGTAATCCCCAGAATGATAACGGATATCACAAAAAATCTGGCATCAACCGTCTTAGGCACAATATCCCCATAGCCCACGGTCGACATGGTGACGACCGAAAAATACAAGGCGGTCGTCAACGTGGTCACAGGCGGCGCGAATCCCTGCCCCAAAACGAGGGCACCGCAGACGGCATACCCCAGCAACAAAAGCACGCTGACAGCGGCAAACAAAGTACCGGCGGCCAAGCTCGAACGGTCAAATCCGCGCTGAAACACCAAGAGTGCGACAAGTGTCAGCCCGCTAAACGCGGTCAAAGTCGACTGGAGCCCCATCCCGCCATGCCAAGCAATGACTAAGGTGGCTGCGGTCAGAAGTAAGGCCAAGGCCCAAGAAAGCCGCGATCGCCATAACAAGCCGCCGGCCATAGCCAACAACATAAAGCCGGCCACGGCCTGGGGGGCGCCAGCTAAGGCCCTCACCGTCAAAAGGCGCGCCAATAACGGGCCATGGTCTCTGGCCTCCAGGAAATGAATGGCTGGCAAGAGATTCATGACACCTAAAAGTGCCACGACCAAGGCCAAAGGAATATGAGGAAACCACAAAGGGAACCGAAAGCGCCGGCGCATCTGCTCAAGACTCTGGTGCCACCGTGCCCAGGGATCTAGGCGCAGCACGTCGGCCGGCGTCCGTGCCCGGCCAGGCTGACTGCCGATCCGCCGAAACCACCGGAAACCCCTCACGCGCCGCCCTCGAATTCGTAACTCCCGTATTCATGACACGAAACACGCTAGAAGGAAACAGCTGACGTCTCCGTGGTGGGGCCCCTTCGTCACAATGGACCCCGAGGCGCCTAAGTCCCCCACCGAGAACGTCGGTCACGGTCCTAGCGAGAACGGTCGGGGGCTCGCGCGCAGAGCCCTGAACCGTACTCGGCTCGCGGACCAAGCACACGACACCCGGCTTCTGCTAGAGTCAGCCTGGGTCTGGTCGCGATTTAGTATATTAGGATTTTGATATACATCAACGCGAAGACGTTACCGTTCGCCTATATTTGGCCAGACAACTGATAAGGTCGCCAGAAAATCCGGGCAGGATCAGCGGCGATCGGACTTTCACCAAAGGGGGCGGTATGGGCAGGATCAGGACAACGGCGCCGACGCGGGCAGTCGCGGCGATCTTAGGGGTGGGACTCGGGCTTTTATCCTTCAAGGCTTACGCGGTACCGAGTTTTGCAAGACAGACCGGGCTCCCATGCGCTGTGTGTCACGACGTTCCGCCCCAACTCACCGCCTTCGGGCGCCAATTTAAGCTCGATGGCTACGTCCTCACCACCCTGAAACAAGTCGGCATGGGCAACAACGGCAAGGACCTCTCGATCAACCGGATACCCCCGCTGTCGGCCATGGTGCAGCTATCGGCCACGACGCTGACCAACGAACCGGCATCGAAAACGACGGGCGGCACGAAGGCACAAAACACCAACATCGAGTTTCCGCAGCAGTTAAGCTTCTTCTTCGCAGGCGAGGTGACGCCGCACATCGGGTCCTTCATGCAGTTTACGTACGATAACGAATCCGGCCATTTCGCACTCGACAACACCGACTTCCGCTATGCCCGAGAAAGAACCATCCTGGGTCAATCGGTGACCTGGGGCATAGACGCCAACAATAACCCCGGCGTTGAGGACCTTTGGAACGATACCCCAGCCTGGGAGTTTCCGTGGGGCCACTCCAACATCGCACCGACCCCGGGGGCCATGACCGTGCCCATGGTCAATGAGAATCTGGCGCAAAGCGTGGCGGGTCTCGGCCAATATTCGATGTGGAACAACACCTGGTACGAAGACTTCGCCGTGTACCGGACCGCGGCCCAAGGCTTTGGCGAGGTCAATCCGACCACGAATTATGGCGCAAACAGCACCTGCACCATCAACAATAACTGCGAGACCGGGGTCATAAACGGCCTCGCCCCCTATTGGCGCTTCGCCTGGCAGCACAACTTTGGCGGCAACTATCTTGAAATCGGCACCTTTGGGATGCACTCAAGCTTCCTCGGGGGATTCTACGGCCTCGGTGTCCCGGGTGTTGCTGATCAATATACGGATACCGCAGTCGATAGCCAGTACGACCGGCACTTCGGCGCAGACCTCTTGACGCTCTATGCAACCTATGTGCACGAGTACCAAGATCTGGCGTCGAGCTATGCGGCAGGTCATACGCCGGTCAAGAACCTAAACCTCAATAATTTCCGGTTCACCGGCACCTATCAGTTTGGGCTGCATTACCAAGTAGGCGCGAGCTATTTCAACACCACCGGTACCTCCGCCGTCGGCTGGTACAACAAGGGCATCCCGAACGCCTCCGGGAGTCCGGGCAATGCCGGCGAGATCGTCCGCGCGACCTATTTGCCCTGGGAGAACACGCAGTTCACGCTCCAGTACACGGCCTACAATAAGTTTGCCGGTACCGCGAACGGCGCCTCGAAGAGCAATAGCCTCTATCTCCTCGCTTGGTTCCTCTGGTAAGACAGAGAAGTGATCGAAAGGCCCCCGATGGGGGCCTTTTTTGGCTTAGGCCCGACGCCGACCCACCATGACGGCCACTTTCACAAAACCTTCCCGGTAAACGACCTCACGGTCCTCACAGAGGGGGCTGCAGCCCCCAAGGACTAGACACATTTTCATGATTAGAAGACCGTTATGACCCCTTTCGCGGCTCTATCCTCCGCCTGACGCCAGGGTCTTGCGTAACGAATGATCGCTCCTGTAGACTTTTCGGCGAGATCAGGAGATGGCATTCCTCCTCATAACCGCCCTACCGGCTGATGATGCCTACATAGTCCTGGAACACAGGAAAATGTGGGACCGTGTCGGCCTTTCTGCAAAGACCCAAGTTCCCCTGTGGTCCGGATTCCGTAAACCGTCGAAGGGGGCTTCGTGGTCACATGGTTCGACAGTCAAGGAAGGCGCCCGCGTGTTCCATGATACCCCAACGACGCTGCATCCATTGAGGACATCATGGTCTGGCAGACGCTCGTAGAGCATCTTAAATCGCGGTGGAAACTCAAGCCGATCCCCTTGAGGGTTTGCCTCTGGAACGGCATTGTTATCGATCTCGGCGCCACCCCTACCGTCACAGTCCATGTGGCATCTATGGCCGGCCTCCGCTGCCTCCTTGATTCAACCCTCGATAACCTCGGAAAGGGTTACGTAGAAGGAAGTATCGATATCGAGGGCCGCATCATGGACGTCGTGGCGATAGCCGGCGAGTTGGCCGCTCATCCCGACAATGCCCGGCGCCCGTTCCGGCACAAGCCGCGACTTGCCTGGCACGACAAAAATATAGATGCCCAGGCCATAGCCTACCATTACGATGTCTCAAATGAATTCTATGGCCTCTGGTTG
>JAJYPQ010000251.1 GCA_021795255.1 Pseudomonadota bacterium | reverse complement strand
AACACATTACGCCACACTTTAGTGACTACACTCCAACCACCCAAAAAGCCCCTAAATCCCAGAAAACCCCTGGAATCACCGGACCTTGCGTGAAAGAGACGTTACTACGGCTGGGGCAACTTCAGGTTAGGAACGCAAACCACGCCTCCTGATATCCTGCTATCCCTAAGACGGACGTTCGACTTACGCCGTTTGGGCATGGTTTTCTTAAGGCTAGCACCATCGCCTGGTGTGCGGTAATCAGTCCGGCCCCGCGCGGGTATTCCCGGATGCTTGCCGGCCCCGCGCCGCCCTTATCACGACTCGGTTTTGCGCTCATCGCCCGAGAGGGGTGGGTCGCAACCTGTGTCTATAGGTCTAGGACGAGCTGGATCGCCCGGCCGAGAAGCCTGGGGCCTGGCCATAGATCCCCAAGGGATCCCGGACCCGCCTCGGGGTGGTGGGACCTCCGCCGCGCGAGCGGGTCGCTTTCCGGGGGGCAGGGGCTGGGTTAACATAACGCCGGTCACGAATCGCCTGGGATGGCCCCCCCTACGTGTCTCTTACCCATAATGCTCGTCTTCGTTCCCGCATAGCGCTCGCCGCGGCCGCTCTCAGTGTGATCATAGGCGGTGTGGCCCTGATCGGTTGGGCGACCGTGTCCCCGGCTCTCGTGCAATGGAATAGGCACTTGGCCCCGATCCCGTTTAATGCCGCCTTGTCGCTGGTTCTGATAGGACTTGGACTGGTACTTCTGAACCGCGGGGTGTTTCGGCTGGCCACGCTGGCGGTGGTCCCGGTGGCCTTCTATAGCACGGCCGCGGCCGCGGGCTACCTCATCGGCGCGCACTTTGACATTACCCATGCCTTTCTTATGGCGGGTATGAGCTTTCGCCATTTCTCGGCGCGTCTTTCGCCGTTGACGATCTTCATGCTGATGATCGGAAGTTTTGCGCTGATCTTCGCTGCGTTGACCCGTGCCCGCGCTATAGGACCGGCAGCCGGGGCTCTGCTCATGGCCCTGGGAGCGGCCGGTCTTGTCGGCCAATTGGCGCCCTTATGGCCGATTTGGCGCGGTTTGCGCTCGGTGTCATTCCCGACTGCGTGCACGTTCTTTACGATTGGGGTCGCCTCCTTGAATTATGGGTGGGCCAAGATCCGGGCGCATCGCTTGGGGCTTGCGTTCGTGACCGGGACCGTCTTTCTTACGGTTACCGTGGTCTTGGCTGCTGCCCTTCATACCTACGAGCGGGACGAACTGAGCCGTACGACCCAGTCCGTATGGCAGGGCGTAGCCGACCAGATGCGCGAGCAGACCCATAGGCCGCTCGCTATTGCGCGTCTGGCCCAGCGCTGGGCAGTTCTCGGGGTGCCGTCCGGAGGACGCGGTCAACGCGAGGCCTCATTACTTCTGCATGAGGTCCCAGGCCTTGAGGCCCTGGTCAGGGTCGCCCCCTCGAGCGAGGTGCTGTGGCGGGTCCCATCGCAGCGGAATCGAAAGGTGGTCGGACGCTTTTTGAACGTCGATCCCGAACGCGCCCGCGCCCTCTTGCGGGCGCGCACCTTGAACCGCGTCGAGATGACGCCGCTCATCCCCTTATTTCGCGGAGGGGTCGGTTTTATGGTCGTGGCCCCGGTGCGCCGAAATGGGCGCTACCAAGGCGCTATCGCCGGGATCTTTAATACCAGCGGGTTTTTTTCGCGGCTCGTGGCCAATCTTTGGCAGGGCTACCACGTGGCGGTGAGTCTCCATCACATCCCGTTTTTTGAGCGCGGCGGACGCGGCGACAAGGCCGTCCTTTCGACGGGTCGGGTGCGCTTTTTAGGCCAAGACCTCACCTTGACGGTGAGCCCGACCCGACGCATCGTCAATAAGATCAAAGTGGGTCTGCCGGTGATCGTCTTGATGGCCGGGTTTTTGCTGGCGCTGTTTTCGGCGGCCGCCGTCTACGCGATGCAGCAAGCCCAAAGGTATGCGCAATCTTTGGATCGCATGAATGCCGGGCTTGAGAACCTGGTCTTGGCGCGCACCGCCTCCTTGCGTGAAGAGCGCGAGCGCTGGCGAGTGACGCTCATGAGCATAGGCGACGGGGTCATCGTGACCGATGTCGCAGGCCGCGTGCTCGCCATGAATAACGAGGCCGAAAGACTGACGGGCTATCGCGACGACGAGGCGCGCGGCCGCGCCCTAATCCAGGTCTTGCCGCTCTATCAGGATGCTGCCGGGGCGCCCGTAGACGGTCCGGTCACCGAGGCCTTGGAGGGCGGCGACAGCCAACACCTGAAGGACACCGTGGTCTTGAAGGCCCGCGACGGTCATGTTCTCCAAGTCAGCGACTCGGCGGCGCCAATACGGGACGAGGATGGTGTCGTGACCGGCGCTGTCATGGTGTTTCGCGATGTAACCCAGCAGCGTGTTCTTGAGGAGCAGGCCATGAAGGCCAAGAGCCTTGAGGCACTCGGGGTATTAGCGGGCGGAATTGCGCATGATTTTAATAATATTTTGACGGCTATATTCGGCAACATTACTCTTGCGAAGATCTACGCACCTCCCCACGAGGCCTTGCAAGGGGCGCTCGCGGATGCCGAACGCGCAAGTTGGCGAGCCCGCGAGCTGACTTTTCAACTCCTCACCTTCGCTAAGGGTGGAGCGCCCGTCAAGAAGCCGGGCCCTATAGGGGAAACCGTCAAGGATTTGGCGAGTTTTTTCGTCAAGGGTTCGTCGGTGCGCTGTGAGTTTAGTGTGCCGGACGATCTTTGGACGACAGAGTTTGATCCAGACCAGATGGGGCAGGTGTTCCAAAATATCGTCTTGAACGCCAAAGAGGCCATGAGCGGCTCCGGGGTCTTGAAGGTCCGGGCCGACAATGTGACCCTCAAAAATGCCGAGGTCGGGGATTTGCCCGCGGGGGATTACGTTCGGATGGCCTTCACAGACACCGGGCGCGGCATCGAAAAGCAGCACCTGGAGCGGATATTCGACCCCTATTTCTCCTTAAAATCGACGGGTACCGGTTTGGGTCTTGCAGTGACCTATTCGGTGGTCAAGCGCCATCAAGGTCTTGTGCTGGCCGAGTCCGTGGTGGGTCAGGGGACAACCTTAAGCCTCTATCTGCCGCGCTCGGGTTTGCATCATGTCCCTCTTGTCGCCGACCGCGCCACGACCTTTCGCGAGATTCCCGCGGCCGGAGGGGGGCGGCGTATCCTCTTGATGGATGACGACCCTGATGTCCGGGCGACTGGCGCCCATCTTCTGCGGACTCTGGGGTATTCTGTGGCTGAGGCCTGCGCTGGTGAGGAGGCCATTCAACTCTTTGAGCAGGCCTTGTCCGGAGAGCGTTTCGATGGGGTCATCCTCGACCTTACGGTGCCAGGCGGCATGGGTGGCAAAGAGTGTGTGCGCGCCTTGCGCGAGCGGGACCCCGGGGTGCGGGCGGTGGTGGCCACGGGCTATTACACGGACCCCATCGTGGCCGAATTTCGGGCCTATGGTTTTGCGGCCGCGGTCCAAAAGCCCTACCGGCTCGATGACCTCTCGGATACCTTGGCGCGGGTCCTCGCGAGCTGACGGTCTTCATGTCTGGGAACGGGCGGGGCTTGCGCTGTGCCGCTGAGCCCCCTCATATTGGCGCCCATGGGAAAGCGCGCGCGTTTAGCAGGGGGCGGCGGCAAACGAGGCTGGGCTCGGCGTGGGTGCACGGCTGGGATACTGAGCGCGCTTTTGGGTGCGAGTGGGTTTTTTCCCGCACTCACCCAAGCCTTCGATTTTGCCGACCTCGCGCAGAAGGCACAGGCACTCTGTGCCCGGCCATTCAAGCCCCAGCCGCGCATGAAGCTGATAGGGGATTTGAGCTACGACGATTATCGGAGCATCCACTTTCGGCCCACGCGCACGCTGTGGCCCGATCGTCGCTTTCATCTCCAGTTCTTCGCGCCCGGCTACCGCTTTGTGCGGGCCGTGGGCATCCACCTGATCTCTGGGCGGCGGGATACGCCGCTGCCGTTTCGTCTCACGGACTTTCGATTTCCGCACGGGCTTTATCCGCGAGTGTTGCCGGCGCATATGGGCTATGCCGGATTTCGTCTTCTCTATAACGGCTATCACCCGGGACGCTCGCCGGTTGCGGAAAACAATCAGGTGATCGTGTTTTTGGGGGCAAGTTATTTTCGGGTCAAAGGCGCGCAGGAACAATTCGGTTTGTCGGCACGCGGGCTCGCGATCGATACGATCGCGCCGCATCCCGAGGAATTCCCGCACTTCATTGCCTATTGGATCAAAAGGCCAACGCGTTCGGCCGACCGGATCACGGTTTACGCGCTTTTAAATAGCCCGAGTGCTACCGGCGCCTTTCGGCTGCGGATAAGCCCCGGGCGCGCGGCTGTGGTCGCTGTCCATTCGCTGCTGTTTTTGCGCCGACCGGTCCATGAATTGGGATTAGCACCCCTTTCTAGTATGTATATGTACGATCTCTGCGACCGCAGGCCGTGGGCCTATTTACCGCCCGCGGTCCACGACTCGGAGGGCTTTTTGTTGAAGACGCCTCATAAGATGGTCTGGCGGCAGCTAGCCAACCCGCGGCGTGTCATGCAGTTTCTGTTTCCGACTCGCCACCTGAAGGGCTTTGGTTTGATCCAGCGGGACCGCGACTTCTTTGACTACGAATCGGCGTCCATGCGCTATCAGGGCCGTCCGAGTGTCTGGGTACAACCGCAAGGGCACTGGGGGACGGGGGCGGTGACTCTGATCGAAATCCCGACCCCGAATGAGACCAACGACAACATTGTCGCCTTTTGGCGCCCCGCGACGATGCCGGTTCCGGGACGCCCTTATCCACTCAATTATCGGCTGCTGTGGAACGGGCACGGGCCGCGCGAGTCTTTGGCGCGCGTCGTCCATACCTTTGCAAGCGCCCGTTGCTTGAAGCATCCGGTACGCTTTGCCATTGACTTTCGTAAGCGGGGCCTCGGGGCCGAGGACCGACACGGACGGATACAGGCGCGGGTCTCGGGTGGTGTGGGCGCTAAGCTTTCCCATATTCGCCTTCAAGACATCGGTCCGCGCACGGTCCAACTTGCGTTTACGGTGTACAGCCTCAGCGGGCATGCGGTACGGGTACGAGCCGCGCTTATGGCGCATAAGCGGGTCATAAGCGAGATATGGGATTATGTCGTGGCTCATGAAGAGGGGCCTTTCCGGGTCCCGGGGCACCGTCACCGGGGCCGGCTGTGAGGGCGGTGCTATGGTCCCTCTTAAGATGGGGTGGGCCCGGCCTTTTGGGGGGTTTATTGGTACTTATGGGGGTGATGGTCAATGCCTTGGCGCGGACGCCGGTTCACGTCTCGGTGGGGCGTATGCGGCCCGTGGCGTTTGTTAACCCAGCCGGATCCAAATCCCATCTCTTGGCTAGACGGCCGCGCCGCCCCCGTTTTGCCAGGGTCAGCCGCTTCTTCGCGGGGCCTAAGGCCATGGTGCTCTCCTGTGCGCCGGGATCGCGATCGGCGCCGACTGTTACACTGATCACGCGCGCCCGGTCGCGCACCTGGCACTGTACGGCCTGGCGCGTGCAGGTTCGCGCTGCTGGGGGGCTTGCAACGTGGTTTGAGATCGATGGCGGCTTGATGCGCGCAGTCCAAGCTGGCGGTGCGCCGGGGGCGGCCGTCCGACCCTTATGGGCGCCGGGCCACCACGAGCGGTTTCGTCGGGCCCAAGTCAGGGTCCGAGGGGCGCGCCTCAAGGTGTCGGCAAGGCTTGTAGGGTCCTTGGCCGCTGGCACTTATCACTTTACGGTGAAGGCCCAACGGGGCGTCTCTATGACCGTGTCTGCACGCTTGATTTTTCAAAGTTCTCTACCCGCCGTCTATGGCCTTCCGGCCTTAACGACCCGCTATGATTACGGGGTTGCCAATCATATGCCGGCCCAGGCCGTTTACCTGGCGCGCCATGCCTCAGACGGGCTCTGGGTGGCAGCCCCTTACGCCCGCTACTGGGTACCATTACGCAATCCACGCGCGCCCATCCGGTGGACGCCGGTCGCGGCCGTGGCCCGGCGCTTTGGCTTATCGCAGCGTAATCGGAGGCGGCGTGATTTCGGTCCGGTGGCAACGCGCTATCAGGAGGCGCCCGATGTCGAGGCGGACCTTGCCGGCTTAGCCGGTCATGTGCGGCTCTACGAGCGGCCGTTTAGCGGGCGTGGGCCAGCCAACGTCGCCGCTCTTTTTTCGCCCCTTATCCCACCACGCGTCGGTCACGTGTGGGCCGAACGCTATCGCTTGATCTGGAGTCGACAGAGACGGCAGGGCCCGCGCCTTGTGGTGGTCTCGACC
>JAJYPQ010000250.1 GCA_021795255.1 Pseudomonadota bacterium | reverse complement strand
CTTGCAGCTTGCCGCCGTCGAGGCCGGGAGCCCGTTCGCGCAGATGATGAAAGAGAAGGTGATCGGCTTCTCAGAGATCACCGAGATTAACAGGCAGAAAGACCCCGCCCTTCTCGCCGTCGCCCAGGCCTTCGCCGACGGTCGCAACCAGGAAGCGGTCAAGCTCGCCGAACCGTACATGACCACCGTTACTGTCACGGACGAGGACTATCAAGCCGCCAAGGTCGCCCCCGAGCCAGCCGCCCAGCAGCAGGACGTTCAGGAGGCCACCGAGGATATGGTGCTGTATGTTTCCAAGCTGCGCGACAAGGCGGCGGATCTAGGGCAGGATCTGCCACCGCTGACCGCAACAGATTTCCGGACTGTCCGAAAGTGGTTGGATGAGTATGCTCCGAAACGGCTTGGGCTCGATGACGACAAGGGCGCCGGCAAGCTTGCTCCCCAAGCTGTCCGCATGCAGGCGATCGCGCGCGAGACCGCTCAAGCGTATCTCGAATTGTCGCAAACTGAGCGCGACAAAGCCTTGGTGTTGGCGGCTACGAATGAAATGCGCAGGGCAATCAATACCCGCGTGAAAGAAGGTCTACAAGAGCAGATGCCGGACGGCGCCGCTCCCGCATCCGTTACAGTCACGGCGCTGGACAAATCGCAATGCACGAAAGCCCAATTGCGTGAGGCTATCAACTACAAAGTCGGGATGGTCTTGCGCGTGCCGGAGGGTCGCGGACGGAATCGGCGAGTCGTCGACTGGACCATAACGGCATCTGACCCGACGCGCAACGCGATCACGGCACGCAACGCGGAAGGCGATGAAAGGACCTTCAAGCCGCGCGACCTGAACCCTAAGGAATGCGGTCTTTATACAAAGCGCGTTCTGGCGCTCGATGTCGGCGACCGCGTGGTGTTCACAGAGAACAGAAGGACAGATGGCTATCAAAATAACGAGACCGGAACCGTTGTCTCTGTCGATGCCGCAAAAGTCCGAATCAGGAAAGACAACGGCAAAGAGGTAGAGCTTGCGGCGACCGACATGCATGCCGTTGATCACGGCTGGGCCGTCACAGTGCATCGGTCGCAGGGCAGAACCATCGACCGCGCATTCGTCGCCGGTATGGCCTCCAAAATGGCCACCGCGGCGCTGGCGTATGTGGCCTGCACCCGCGAACGCCTGCACCTGAGGATCTTCACTGACAACATCAAAAAATTGCAGCAGTCATGGGCGCGCGTCGCCGAACGGGAGACGGCCAAAGAGGCCACCGAGAAGGCCGCGCGGGCAGCGGAGTCCTCGCCCCTCGATGCCGCCCGGGAGGCCGCGCGGGCGCAGGTCGCCGAGCGGGAAGCCCAGAAGGCGCCTGAGCTTGAGCAAGAGCCGGAGGCGGAGGTCAAGCCACAACCAGCGAAGCGGCGGCGTGGGCAAGACCTTGAGATGGAGGTGTGAGCGGTTTGATCTCCCCGGCGTCGGGGAGATCAATTTCCCGCGAGCCCCTATTACTGAGGAATCTTTTTGAGGAGGTGAGTGATGAGCGATGTGAGCGACGACCTTAAAAACCGATACGACACTGAGTATGTGCGTGAGCTGTTCAAAATTTGCGGATGGCATAGCTGGCCGTTATTTCTTGAGGCGGTCACGATCGCGTGCACCGGCACGGGTGGCACGGTTGAGCGAATCAAAAAGTTGAACGAGGCGGATCTTCGCCTGGCATGGGAAGACGACCAGCGCGGTTCTGGCCTGGTGAACTGAGGAGACGGATATGGTGAACGACCCAAACAATTACGGGATGAGGACGGAGCTGTCGGTCGTCGCCGCCGCCATGGCCGCCATCGGCGGTTGGATCGCCGGTGCCGAGGCAACGCTGCGGTGGCTGGCCGGCCATACCTACCCGCCGCTGGTGCTCTGGCAGGTCGTGGTCCATTGGGGCCTCGTCCCTGCCCGCTGGGGATGGTGGGGCTCCCTCCCACCGGCGACCGCCATTCTGGCGGCCCTGGGCGCCGGGATCGGCGCCTGGCGGTTGCTCACAGTCGAGAGCGAGCGGCATGTGCGTGGGTTCATCTTGAACCGCGACCCAAGGGCGATTGCGCGCGTGCTGCGTCCAGGCAAGAGCGAGGCTCCCGGCATTTACATCCACCCCAATGTCGCGATCTCCATACGGCAGGAGACGCACCACTTCATGGTGATCGGTGGGACGGGCGCGGGGAAAACTACGATTTTGTGGCCATGGATTCAGCAGGCGATCGCGCGTCAAGATCGTGTGTTGATCTTCGACAGCAAGGGGGACTTTACCCAGAAGGTGCCTGAACCGTACACGTTGTTGTCTCCGACCGATGCGCGCTCTTCGCGCTGGATCATCGGACGCGACATACGCACGCCCCTCGAAGCCCAAGCCCTTGCCGTGACTTTGATACAAGAGCCGCCCGGCGGATCGAAGGCCGATCCGATGTGGATCCAAGGTTCGCGGGCGCTCGTCGCCGGCATGATTGTCGATCTCCAGACCAGGTTCGGGGAGAAGTGGGGCCTAGACCACTTGGCCTATGAATGTGCGGCGGCGCTGGCGGATTTCGAGCGGTTGAAAGCATTAACGATTCGAGAAGCACCGCTTTGTGTAATGTTGTTAGGCGGTGAGGACGCCGAAGGTCCGAACCGCACGACGATGGGATTTTTGTCGCAAATTGTCGCCAGCTTTACCAACATAATTCATCTCGGTGTCAGCGCCAACGACATGAAAGCCAATCCGGCCTGGAGTGTCCGGGAGTGGTTAGCGGGCAAAACGCCCAACACGGTCGTGATCGGTTTCCGGGGCGAGCAGTCTCTTGAGATGAGCCAGGGATTCGCGGCCTCGATCATAGAGCGGGTCGTGAGGCAGATTGGCGGCTTCCCAGACGCGGCGCCAGAGAAGCGAAGGATATGGCTATGTATCGACGAGGCGCCGGAGGCCGGGCGCATCCCCAGCATCACGCGCGCGTTGACGACGCTACGCAGTAAGGGGGTTCGGACCATTTTGGGTTTTCAGACGCTGGCCTCGGTACGCGAAACGTATTCCCGAGACACCGCCCAGATTTGGGAGGGTCAAACGGACGTGAAAATTATCGGCAAGCTAACCGCAGAGGCGGATCAGGAGTGGGCATCGCGATTGCTTGGTGAGCGGGAGGTCGATCGCTATGTTCACACGCTGTCTCAGCAGAGCCACAGCGATAACGGCGGCCAGCACAGCGCGACCTGGCAACGGATCCGGGAGCCCATTCTAATGCCAAGCAGTTTTGGGCAAGAGCTTGGCATGCAGAAAGATCGGCGAGGCAACCTGTTGGGCACACGCGCGCTTGTGCTGGCCGGCGGGGAGGCAGCCGTGCTCAGGTGGCCGCTGACGCCGCGCACCACTCTCCGCGAGCCGATTGTGGACGCTCGCTGGATACGGCCCGGCTACCAGGCCCCGCCATGGGGGCGTGACCCGCCGCTTGTGGCCCCGCAGCTGGCGGGCGCGCTCGCCAAAACTGGCGAGCAAACGGACAAACCGAAAAAGCCCGCGCCGGAGCAGACGACCACCGTAACCACCGTTACCACGGACCCCGCCGACCTGCCCGCCATCCCCGGCCAGCAAGAGCCGCAAGAGTCCTCGCCGACCGAGCGGGTCGCGGAGGGCGTGTTGGAGCATGCGTTGGACGTGGCGGCTCCTGGCGCGGCATTGGCGGCGAGGATACTAGGGATGGTGGCCGATACGGCCTCGGCCACGCCCATCGGGCAGCCCGTCCAAACCCAAACCGCGACCGTTACGAGACGGCAAGCGCAGGAGACGGAGCAGAGGCCAGAGGATGAGGATGAACAGGAGCGCGATGAGTGATTTCCACCGAGCCCCTAATGGTATAGGGATCTATTGGAGGTCGCAGATGCAACAGACAGATGATGTGGCCACGGTCATCGTTGACTGGGTGCAACGCACGTTCGATGTCGAGGTTGAAATCTGGCAGGCCCAGGCCGCCGTGAAGGCGATAGGCACAAATGAGGTCTTCGCTCAGGCCGTCAAGCGGGCGGAGGAGTTTCTCATCCAGTCCGGCGGCGACGATCTGGACGCCGCCCTGGACGCGGCCGTGGTCGCCCGTGACTGGCAGGCGGCCGAGTTGTTGGACATTCCCGTCCAAGTCCTGGCCCTTCAGAAGAAATGAATGATCAGGACCTAGCAGCCCAGATCAAGAGTGTCGCTCGCCGCATCGGTATCCGGGGACCGCTACCGGTGGCGCGGATGGTCAGCCCGACTGAAATGGTGGCGGCCAGCTCCGATCCAGCCCGACCGGCAGGTGCAAAAATCTGGTCTAGCGGCGAATTGTGGTGGAGTGAAGCTTGCCCGGTAACGGAAAGTGGGCTGGTCCATGAGCTTTCACATTGGCTGCTGGCGACCTCCGCCAGCGCGCCGCTCTTCCCTCACCATCATGATGCCGACGTGGACGGCCATGGGGCGTTGTTTGCCGCCCTGGCTTGGGCGCTGACAGCCCGCGCCGGCACGGTCCCCAACCATCAGCAGTACGACCTGGGACATGCTTACAAGCCAGGCGACCGCCCAGCCGACCCCCTGGAAGAGCGATGGGCACGGCGATGGGCGTGGCGGCCCCACTCGGGTACGACGGCTGAGGCGCTAGCTGCCGGCGCCATCCGTGATTACCGGCGATGGTGTCAGGCGCGCGCTCTGGTCGCCGCGGCTGTGCCTTTCCTGCGCCTCCTGGCGGCCCTGGCGGCCGCGATATCTGTGCCGGCCCTGCTGGCGCACATGATTTGACATGGCTGCGCACGGACGCGCGTTGCGGCCCCGGGGATCCGGGGCCTTTTTTACGTCTCGATGTCACCCCGGCATCCGCGCTCGTGCTCTATTTGTGTCTCCGTGGTCCTGCAAACGCCGTTTGTCGCCCCCATGCCGGGTTCGCTCGCGTCTCCCTCGCATCCCCCGCGCCAGCGATAAATCTGCTGTCACGGGGTCTGCCGGTCGCCAAAAACCGCTCACTACCCCGGCCTTGAGTGAGGGGCGACAACCGACGCAGACGCAGGACCACAACCTGGAGACTAACCATGAAAACGCACGAGCGCAAGACGGATGCCAGAAGCCAAGTCAAAACCGAGAGGGCTCAAACCTCAGCATCCGCAGGGGGTCACCCCTTCGACATCCACCAAGCCATCACGGATCGGATCATCGAGGCGATGGAGCAAGCGCGCGGCACCGGGCGCCGTCTCTGGGACAGTCAATCGAGCCTGCCTATAAACCTCACTACGGGCAAGCCCTACCAGGGCATAAACACGCTCATCCTGTGGGGCGCAGGCCTCACGCACGGCTACACCTCCCCCTACTGGCTCACATATCGGCAGGCAGCCGACAAGGGCGGGCAGGTTCGCAAGGGTGAGCACGGCACGCATTGCGTCTTCTACAAGCCATGGGAGGCCGAATCGACCAACCACGAGACCGGCGAGACCGAGATCGTCAAGGGCGCGGTTCTGAAAGGCTTTACCGTCTTTAACCTCGACCAGATCGACAACATCGAAGCCCCAGCCCGCGAAGAGCGCCCGGCCTTCCAGGCCATCGAGGACGCAGAGCGGATCTTGCAAGCGAGCCCCGCACCTATCCGTATAGGTGGATCGCGAGCTTGCTACATTCCGAACCGCGACGAGATCCACCTGCCAGCCCGGGAGGCCTTCATAAGCCCGGAGGCCTTCTACAGTGTCGCCCTCCACGAGATGACGCACAGCACCGGCCACGCGTCGCGCCTAGCCCGCGACTTTAGCGGACGGTTCGGAGACGAAAGCTATGCCTTCGAGGAGCTGATCGCGGAGCTTGGAAGCGCCTTCCTGGGAGCGGATCTCGGAATCCTGAACGCGACCTTACCCGATCATGCTGATTATCTGGCCAGCTGGATCAAGATTTTGCGCGAGGACAAGAAGGCCATCTTGACGGCGGCCGCGCAGGCCTCCAAGGCGCACGGCTTCATTAAGGACCTGATTGCCGACCAGGGGCAGGAGGTGGCGGCCTGATTTCCCCGGGCCCCGTAATAGTGCGGGGCCCTTTACAACGGAGGACACACAATGCGGAAATTCATCGACCAACGGCAATATAACGACCACGTCGACAACCTGATCTGCGGCCCATTGACCGCCCGAGAGGTCGCGGGCTTGATCCGCGCCGGCGAGCGTTTCAAACAGAAAACGCTGGAAACCGAGTGGAGCATCGCTCTTCTCCGTGGTCTCGGGCGTGCGCCGGATCCCTCCCCCTTTTCGCGCGCGTATTTTGCCGGCCGGGCGCAAGCGCTCGCCGAGGCCTTGGGGTTGGCGGATAGTGAG
>JAJYPQ010000249.1 GCA_021795255.1 Pseudomonadota bacterium | reverse complement strand
ATAGACCCCTTTTTCACCATGGGCGCAGGACCGGGGGTCAACGCGTTTTTTAGCGTCGCGAGCATGCTTGTGGGGATCCCGACCGGCGTCAAGGTCTTTAACTGGGCCTTCACCCTTTACAAAGGCCGGGTGCGATTCGATGTGCCCATGCTGTGGGCGCTGGCCGCTCTTGCGCTTCTTCTGATCGGCGGGCTCACCGGCATGATGCTGGCCATGCCGTCGATCGATTACACGGTCCACAACAGCGTATTTTTGGTGGCACACTTCCATACGATGTTCAATGTGGTGGGGTTTGCCTGTATCGGGGCGATCAACTTCTGGTTCCCGAAGGTGTTCGGTTTTAAGTTGAACGAGAGTTTAGGAAAACGTGCCTTCTGGTTCTTTAGCGCCGGCACCGTCCTTCTTTTCAGTTGCATGTACGCGCTCGGATTCATGGGCATGACCCGCCGCCTCGATTATATTCCGTACGTCTCATGGCGCCCGCTTCTGATAGGCGAGGAGATCGGGATCTTTCTCTTTTGCATCGCGAGTTATTACCTCTTCAAGCAGATCTATGTCAGCGTGCGCGATCGTGCAGAGCATCGGGTCACAAGCAGTGATCCCTGGGGCACAGCCCGTAGCCTTGAGTGGTTGACGCATTGCCCGGTGCCTTTCTACAACTTTGCAGTCCAGCCGCAGATCAATAGCCGCGACGAATGGGCGTGGCGGCGTCAACAGGGTTTCGACAAGCTTGGGCCTGACCACTACGAAGATATCCACTTGCCAAACAATAGCCCGATCCCGCCCTTGATCGGGGCCCTCGTGTTCGCATTCGGTTTCGGTTTCGTATGGCGCATGTATTGGCTGGTGGCCGTGAGCTTGGTTGGCATTATCGCAGTGGTCATTGCCAAGTCCTTTCATGAGGATTCCGGGCATACGATCCCGGGTGCGAGGGTCGAGAGAATGGAGCGCGGTTTTCAGGATGTCCGGGACGTAGGGGTGCCTGCAGGCGAGCTCGTGGGCGGCTGGGCTGGCTTTGTGGCTAGCCGTGGAGCGCCCGTCGGAGGGGCTGGGCGGGTAGCGGAATCGGGGCCGCGATCTACCGCGCGCATTTTGGCTTTACGTCTTGTCAGTCGAAAGAGAGGAGATACGCGATGAGTCAGGCCGCCGATCCAGCCGGGGTTATTCTGTGGGACCAGAACCACACCGAGCACGATATGATAGAGAACCGGGTGTTGGGGTTCTGGCTATACCTTCTGAGCGACGCCATGATAGTCGCTGCGCTTTTTGCGACCTATCTCGTTCTTGACCATCGTATGAACGCCGCCGGCGGCCCGACCGCGGGCGTTGTCGTTCACCCCTTGGCCGCTTTTGGGGTGACGGTTTTGCTGTTTTCGGGGATGTTGGCCTATGGCTTGGCGATGGCGGCGCTCAAGGCCGGTGATAGACGGCGCGTGGCCACCTGGATCGCGGTCGCATTCGCCCTCGGGCTTGGGTTTCTTATCGTTGAGGGTCATGAATTCGCAGATCTCGTGCTGGCCGGCGTTACTCCTGAGCGCAGCGGCTTTTTGTCGGCGTTTTTTACGCTGGTTCTGTATCACGGGGTTCACATCGTATTCGGCCTTTTGTGGCTGGCGGTCATGTGGGTGCAAGTGTTGCGTCAAGGGCTCACCGCCCAGGTCGTCTATCGTCTTTTGAATCTGAAGATGTTTTGGTTTTTTCAGGGTTTTATCTGGATATTTGTGTTCAGTTTCGTTTATCTCACAGGAGCTCTCCATGTCCACTAGGCACGACGACCCTATCGATCATCCCCAGGTGCAGCTAGCCAGCGCCCGCCAGTACGTAGGCGCCTATTTCGTGTCTTTGATTTTGATGGGCGCGGCCCTCTGGCTCGTGAATGGCCATTGGGGTAACAAAGAACAGCTGCTTATGACTGTGACGGCCTGCGCTGCGGGGGCCGCCGTAGTCCAAGGCTATTTTTGGTTGCGGCTCGATTTTTCTCGGACGCAACGCTGGATTACGACCTCGTTCTGGCTCTTTGTGCCACTTTTTATTTTGACGGTCGGCCTGACCGCCTGGATGTTCCAGACCCTGTATTCGCGCACTATGATTCCCTCCTTGATGCACCCGGCCGCTTTGATGCCCTAGAAAAACAAGGCCTTGGCGCGGGGAAGCGGGCGAGCGCCGGTCTGGCCGTGCTTAAAGACGATCAGCGGACTCTAGAGGGGTCGCATCAAGTGTAGGCGGAACCGCTGGGGTTAAAAGGCCATGGACTGCTCGGAACTCGAGTAGGGGACATGCTAAGGGCGATGGCCTGAAGAGGGGCTGGTATCAGACCAAATGGCGATTTCTCAAGGGGGCCGCGGTCCTATACCGTGGGCTAAAAGGCACACGGAAGTGACGCTGGGTCCGAAGGCCTTGTCACGCCATACCTCCCCTGGGGAAGTGGGGATCGCCGAAGAACGGCGGGAGATACGGGATACCGAGGGAGTCTTATGCGCAGCGTAATACGGTTGAGAGAGACAGTAAGGCGGATGGGTGCTCGGGACGAACCCCCATCCGGGACGTCCCGCGCACCCCACAGATCACTTTGGGCGCCCTACTCCGAATCCGAGGTCTTCGCGCGCAAGTATCTGACAATAGAGGCGGCCAGACAGCTTAATCGGAGCGCGGGACTCCTAGCTGCCGAGGCGTGGCTTGAAAACGCCCACAAATATTATTGCAGCGATGTGCGTCACAAAGCCCTTTTGATGCCATTGTGGGCTTCGACACTGTCGCTTTTTGTGAACCTGCAGGGCGCGACCGATCGAAGTCGGACAGCCAGCGCCACGCGCGGGCTTGTGCTTTTAGTGGCGGCGTTCGCCGGGGTTTCTGAGGCGGGTTTTCGCGTGCGTCAGGCGCCAAGAAGACCTGGGGGCCGTTTATGGCGGGCACTATGGTCTGCAACTCCCGGGGGAGGAGCGCCTGCGGCGCTCTGGCTTTCGGGGCTTCTGGGCCTATTTGCAGAACGCGTGCGCCATACCGCAGCCCATCGGGCTCCGACATTCCTTGGGGTGCATGCCGGCCGGGTCGTGGGTTTGGCGACTGCGGCTGCACTTATCGGGGCGAACGAAGAGGCTGGGCTCCGGCCTCTTCGGGGCGTGTTTCAGAACCCCTTTGTGTATATTCCTTTGATGTTGCCTCCAGTCGCAGCCGCTCTTGTGGCACGCGCCTCCTGGGACCCGCGCGCACGGGTCCATAAGACCACCCGCACCTGGCTATGGGTGACTGTGGGGGCGGGGATGGTAGCAACTGGCTTGCGCGCTTATGGTGTGGCGCGGGCGACCGCAAGCGGGTTCAAGGGACGAAGGTCTGGGTGGGCTATAGCGTCGATCCCGGTGCCACCCCGTTCTACGGCCTTGGCTTTGGCAGGCTTGGCCGCGCTTGGCCTTCTGGATGAGGGGTCTTATAGCGGGTCTCCGAAGGGGGCAGCCGGCATCGCCCTTTCTGTGTACCGCGCCTAGAGCCAACGCGTCCCCGCCAGACGTTCCTGTGAGCGTCCGACAGTCTGTACCCGGGCGAAATAACTTATAGGAAGTTCCGAAGTTTGCGCAGGAAGTGTTTTATGATCCCTAAGCCCGTAGAGCCTTTGGGGGGAAGGTAGCCTGATAAGAAATAGCCCTCGCGTCCGGCCCTTCGGGAGTCGGTGAGGGTGCCGCTCTTGGGGTTATAGCGCGCGCGCACAACGGTGGGGGGTTGCGCGAAGCGCAAGTTGGCTTCGCCGCGCAGTGCGGTTTTCATGAAATGGATCCAGATAGGGAGGGCCTCGCGAGCGCCAGCTGCCCAGTGGCCCATACCCTGGTTATTGTCGTAGCCTACCCACACGGTCGTCACGACCTTCGGATTATAGCCTGTGAACCATGCGTTATTTTCATCGTTCGTGGTGCCGGTCTTGCCCGCGAGATCGCGCCGGTGGAGCACCTGAGCCGCAACCCCTGTGCCTTGGCGAATCACATGCTCCATCATGCGCGTTAACAAAAAGGCGACTCCCGGAGGAATGGCCGGCGCGGTGCTGGGCGTCGGTGCCTGGCCGAGGGGACAGTTCCGCAGAGAGATATGCTGCCCGCTCGCTGTTTGAATACGCGAGATCAGGTAGGGTGTGGGGAGGAATCCGGCGTTTCCGAAGGTCGCGTAGCCGCGGACGATTTGCATCGGTGTGTAGTCCCCGGATCCCAAGACCATGGAGGGGACTTTCGGTATTTGCTGAGTCGGGAAACCGAAGCGGTGCACGTAGGCGGCGGCATAGGGGATGCCAATGTGCATCAATAGGCGCACGCTCGGCACGTTGTGGGAGTCGGCGAGATCCTCCCAGACCGGGACCGGGGTGCGGGAAAACGTGTGGCTGTAATTCGTCGGACGATAGGAGTGTCCGTCTGGCAACGGGATGGTGAGCGGCGTGTCTTTTATCAGTGAGATGGGCGTCAGGTAGTGGCGATTGCCGGCGGCCTTCAAGGCGTTGCCGTCCATGGCCGCGGCGTAGACGAAGGGCTTGAAGCCCGACCCCGGTTGCCGGTAGGCATAGAGGGCACGATCGAAGTGACTGAGCTCGTAACTAAAGCCGCCGGATAAAGCAAGGATAGCGCCGGTGTGGTTGTCGAGAGAGACGAGCGCCCCTTGCACCCGCGGGATTTCAGTGAGTTGCCAGCCGGGGCTGGGAACTCGCTTCCAGACGCGCGTGCCGCCCCAGTTGCGATTACCGGAACCCGCACTGGCGCTTGCGACAAAGCGCCGCAGCCAAATGAGATCTCCGGGCTTTAGGATTTGGTCGACCGCCGTGGCCGGCGGCTGATGGACCATATTATGGGCCCAGGCCACGTCTCGCCAATCTAAAATGACCGTACGCCGCCCTTCGAGTTTTACGCGCGCATGCCCCGGATCGCTTTGTAAAACGATACCCCAGCGAAGGTTGGCCGGATCCCGGGTCGGCAGGATGGCCGGGCGTTGGCCTTTAGCGGCTTCCCGCAGGGCGTGTCCATGGAGCTGGGCGAGCGGTCCGCCCCAGCTCTTCGGGTCGAGACTATCGAGCCCCATGGCGTAGTTTTCGAGGCCTAGGGCCAGGCTGCGGTCGGCGGCCCGTTGATCGTTCGCAGAAATCGTTGTGTAAACGCGTAAGCCGCGTCGATAAGTAAAGTCGGAACCAAACCGCTTCTCAAGCCATTGCCGGATCCAATCGGTCGCATAGGGGGCTACGTTGCTCGCCGGCTCGTGGTAATCGGTACGTATGGGCTTGGCTTCCGCCATGATTAAGGCATGGTGGGTGATGAAGTGATCGACAAACATGCGATGCAAGACATAGTCGCGACGTTTGCGCGCGAGAGTCGGATCCTTAATGGGGTTGAAGGCCGACGGCGCCGCCGGAAGTCCCGCCAATGTTGCGGCATCGGCCAAAGTCAATTGATTCAGGTTCTTGCCATAGTAGGTACGGGCGGCGGCCTCGACTCCGTAGGCCCCTTGGCCGAGATAAATCTTATTCAGGTAGAGGTCGAGAATGGCGTCGTGCGACAGGCGCGCGGCCAGCTTATAAGCAAGGAGGATCTCCGCGACCTTGCGGGTAATCGTTTTTTGGGGCGACAGATAGAAGTTGCGCGCCACCTGTTCGGTAATAGTGCTCGCTCCCTGAACGGGTGCCATGTGCAAGATATCTACGGCCGCAGCCCGAATGATGCCGGGATAGCTCACGGGGTAATAGAGGGGGTTGTGGCTAAAAAACTGGGCATTCTCGGCAGCGATGAAGGCGTCCTGCACTCGCTTCGGGATCTTTTTGAAGGGGAGCGCGAAGCGAATCTGTGGGCCTATGACCTGTAGGAGTTGGCCGTTCGCGGCATAGATCCGGAGAGGCTCCTCTGGCTGCCATTTTTCGAGCGTTTTGACAGACGGGAGTTGATCCCATATCCACCAGGTCCAAGCCCCGACCGCGACCGCCGCGTTGAGAGTCAGCACGATGACGGCTGGTTTCCACCAAGACCGCCAGTTACGTAGGAATGCCGGCATCCGCAGATTGGGGGTGGGCATGGGCATGGAACTACAGTGTCCGCAGCGCGCGCCGGAAGCGGCGGGAGGGCGGGGGCAGACCGAGGCTTGATTGTCCCTCAGCTATTCCGGGTAATTGTCCGAAAGCGCAGTGCCAGCCATCATGTGGCACTGCTGAAGGACGCTGTCGTGAGGTCGCGTATGGTGTCATAAGGTTCAGCATAAAGAGGACCTGATGGCGAGGCAAAAGTTCCCCGATGCGAGGAGGTTTGCGGGGGAGCGGCGGCTGCGCCGTCGCTCCTCGGTCCCGGTTCCCAAGACCCAAAAGAT
>JAJYPQ010000248.1 GCA_021795255.1 Pseudomonadota bacterium | reverse complement strand
AACTCGACTCTTGTCCGGATCCAAACCGGGCCAGAATCCCTGCTGGCTGTCGACAGCTTACCGCAAATAATTGATTTATGGTGGCTATGGGTGGACTCGAACCACCGACCTCAGCATTATGAGGGCTGGTTTTATACATTGGCGTGCGCTCCTGTGTGTCTAACTACATGATCGGACATGGCTTCACTGTGCACCATGGCGCGGCTAGATGTACCGAAGGGCAGCATGAGTACAGCAGGATTACAGCACAGATTAGAGGTCACGCAACCGCCAGCTCAGCGTCGCGGGCGACTTACCGACGCCTTCGGAAGCAGTCCGCGGGGCGGCGCCCCTCCCATTAACACCCCCGGGCCCGTAGAGTATTTATGACAGATGTTCACCGGTTCTTGTTCGCGCATTTTTGCGCTGCGGGGCTCAGAATTCTCTAGCGATCACCGACGCGCTGTCTTTGCCCGTCCGGTGAGACGACGTGTTGGCCGCGATGCCTGTGGAAGCTCTTCACGGATAATTTGGCGCAATACGGCAGCGGTGACTGGCTTCTCGTTTTTTTCCAAGAATGCCTTCAGTACCTCATTCATCATTGTCTGATATCCAGCGCCCACCCGCTCCGCTCTGGCACGAAACTCATTAAGTACTGAGTCATCAATGTAAATTGTGATGCGCGTCTTTCCTTTCGGGGATACTAGCGCACCTCGTTTTCCTTTTGAAAAATTGTATTCAGCTCTCATACTTTTTAACCTCGTTTCGCGTAGCGCGGCGAACCGATATAAGCCGGATTTCCTCGCCACGAAGCGTATAGATAACAACCAGGACTATCCCCGCGCTACCCATACCGACGGCGATAAACCGTTCCTCATCTGCTGAGTCGAGATCCAGTTGGTGAATCGCGAAGGTGTCGTAAAACACGCCTTCTGCATCCGCGAAGGACACCTCGTGTTTCTTCAAGTTGCTGGCGGCTTTTCTAGGGTCGAATTGGAAGCGCACTTACAAAGTATATGTACAGTATACATACATATCAAGTGGGTGCAATTTGGCTACTAACCGGTGCAAACGGAGGATGCCGCCCCGCTTCATCTAATCGGCATGGGTGGCGCGTCCCCTCAATAGTCACTCAACCTGCCCGATTGAGCGGATAATTCGCAATTTCAACTATAAGCGATCGTGAGATAGATCATTGATTAATTGGTGTGCGGTGTTGGGATTAAACCAGCGACAACCTGATTACAAATCGCCAAACGATGCATTATCGTCCGCTTCCATACACATAAGTGCATGATCTGCAATAACATTGCCATGTATCGAAATGTATCATGGCGCACCGGAGCGCAACACCATTACAGCAGGATTACAACACAGACTGCTTGTACAACCTGTCAGGTGTTCCAGCACAATGCGGACAAGCGCTCCCGGACCTCAGGTGAATATTTCTTCGACTTGTTCATGGCTCCATTCTCTCAATGGTTGGAACCTCCACCATACTCCGGGGCGGTCCTGACTACACATCAACACCATAGATCACCGCGCTTCAGTGGCATTAGCCGCGTCTTTCGAATAACGCTTTACTGCAATAGACCTTTCTTTCTTGCGCGCCTGCGCGAGATCGAAGGCCGTCTGAAGAGAGAGCCAACCCTCGGCCGTGCCGCCGAAGGCTTTGTCGAGGCGGATCGCCATTTCCGGCGAGATTCCCGCCTTGCCGTTCACAAGGTTGTTCAGGGCCTGACGGGTTACGCCGAGGACCTCCGCCCCTTTAGTGACGGAGAGGCCAAGCGGCTCTAGGCAATCAGAGCGCACCGATAGTCCGGGGTGCGGCGGATTTTTCATCGTCATTTCACTACCTCCATTCTGGTCAGTGGTAATCGACCAGATCAACATCACACGCATTGCCTCCGTCGAAGCGGAAGATGATCCTCCAGTTGCCCGTGACCCACACGGACCAGAAGCCCTTCAGCCCCCCTTTCAGGGGATGCAAGCCATAGCCGGGCAGGTTCATCATCTCCGGCCCTGCCGCTACATCGAGGCGCGCTAGAATCCGTTCGATCTTCGGAACCATATCCGCCGACAGGCCCTTGGCTATGTCCTTCTCATAGAGCCGTTTCAGTCCCTTGTGCCGGAAGCTCTGGATCAAAGCGCCTGTTCCTCCCTACCTTCTTCTACCCTAAACTGACAAGTGATAATTGTCAATACACATTTTATCGGACGACCCGCCCCGCCTTGAGGGCGGCGGGAAGGCCGGGTGTTGCCCAGACATAATTTTGCCTCCTATTTACTTGATCGTAATAAAATCCAGCACTGCTGCACCATGACGACCAGATGTACCGCCCGGGTGATCTGCTTCAAAAAAATCCTTGCGGTAACAAAATCCTCCGTCTGATGGGCTGGCGTCACTGCCCAGATAAAGCCGGCATCCGCATCCCTATCAAGATCCATCTCTCGCGCGTCTGTCAATGTGGCATCCACGTGGTTAACGGCCGACTTGTAGTCTTCGCCAAATGTGTGAACGCTAGATCCAACAAGGACATCGATTGTGCGCCGGCCCTCGTGAAGCGCGACGGGACCTCCCAGCACCCGTTACTATGTTCATGCCCCTATTGTAGGGGCATGAACATAGTAACGGGTGCTGGTGCAGCTGCTGTCCAATGCCGACGGATTTCAGATGACCGCCGCCGACCTCGCCCGGGAGGCTCGGGAGGGACGGGGCGCCATATTGACGGCCCTGCGGGAGCTGCGGGAAGCGGGCTATATCCGGACCATCAAAAAACAGGATAAAGACGGTCGCTGGTCGACCCAGACGTTCGTCTATGACACCCCCCAGCCGACCGGAGTCCAAAAACCGGACTCCGGTTTTCCGGACGTCGGTTCACCGGATGTCGGTTTCCTCGACGCTATAGAGAATAAACAAAAGAACACACAACAGAAGAACACTCAACAGAAAAAAGAGAGCGGGGCAGCGTTCTCTGCCCAGGCCTCCAGTGTTGAAAAGAAAATATTAAACCCAGCCGGGGAGGAGGCGGTGGCCTCAGGGCCCCTGCCTGAACACTGGGCCCTGCCCCGAGATTGGGAAGCATGGGCAAACAAAGCGCGCCCGGAACTCGCGGGCGATCTCAAGCGCATTGCGGCCACGTTCAAAACCTACGGGACGGCCCGCAGGGCTTGCCGATCGTGGGAGGCGGAGTGGCGGTGGTGGATCGCGCGCGAGCGGGCGCCTCATCAACCATCCCGACACGGAGGGACGAACCATGCGGCACATCGGTCAGCACATCCACAAAGGCCCAGCCTCGCGGAACGCGCCAGCGCATCGCGACGCGAGTTCGAGCAACGTGAGCGCAAGCAGTCTCAATGCGCGAATGATCGTGAATCTCTGGGAAAGATTGACCCACCTGTACGGACATAAGTTTTCCGCGGTGTTTGGTGAGCGTGCGGCCCGCCGGGACGAGTCGTTGACGGACGTCGCGCAAACCTGGGCAGGCGGGTTGCGGGGGATCACGGGAGCGCAACTGGCTGCGGGTCTTCGAACCTGCATCGCATCCGGCACGGAGTGGCCCCGGTCGCTACCGGCGTTTCGGGCGATGTGCATGCCGGAACGCCTGCCGCGCTGTCACCAAGAAGCCCGCATACGCCCGGAGCTTGCCTACATCGCCCTGCCCCGGCCGGCGTTGACACTGGAGCAGCGCGAGGAATACCTGCGCAAGATTCGGGCGGCGCTCACACAAACAGTCGCCACCGGCAAGGGCGGGTGAAGTTTACGTCGGGGGTCTGGGATGGACAGGATGCCCCAAAAAAGCCCCGCCGAAGCGGGGCTCGTGTGATGGCGCTCCTGCGTGGCTGAACCTCGGCGTAAAGCGAGAACCGGTGAGGTCACCGCGCGAGACAGACCCGATAGTCCCGACCGTTGCGCGCCGCCAACATCCCACAGTTCGGTCGCCCAGACACGGTGGTCGCGAGTCGGATCGCCCAGGGGGTGAGATGCCCCGTGAGGCGCGCCGCCATAAGCGTCGCGGCCGCGCCGGCGATGCCGGCGGCGAAGATCATGCCGGCGATGAGTCCCCAACTGCGGGCGAGCTTTCCGATGAGACTCGCCCGGGCCTGCACCGCCACGGCGTTCGCCAGGGCGGTCTGCCATTCCCGGATCATCGCATCGCACCGCTCTTTGGCCACGCCATCCAGCCCCGCCGCCGCGTTCGTGATGGCCTGCGCTCCGATCTTGGACGCCTCATCGATCGCGATCACGACCGCCTTGGCGAGATCGATCCCCCGGGTCTCCCAATCCTGCCGGATCTTCTCCCCCGCCTTGGCGACCTGCCCGGCCACGTCCTTCGCGGCCTGCGTGGCGCCGCGATAGACGAGCTCGGGAATCTTAACGATTTCGGCGGTGGCTTTCTCCGCCGCCTCGCCGGCCGCCGTGGCGGCGGAGACGGCGGCCATCCCGTGACTGAGGATGAGCCAGGTCGCGTCCTGGTTGTGGGTGACCCCGAGATCCGCGGCGGCGGTCAGCATCGTCGCGTGCAGATCCGGGCGGACCGCAGCCAAGGCCTGGTCGCGGAGCGTGGGGGCCCCTTGGCCCCCGTGGTGGTTGCGTGTGGGATCGTCGGTCATGGGGGTTTACTCCGTCATGTTAAAGAGCGGATCGAGGGCCGCGAGCGCCACCGGCAGCCAGCGTCTGACGTTCAGGCGGTCGACCACCAGCCAGCCGTCCGCGCCGGTGTCAGCCAAGGTGGCGATGCAGCCCGGGGTCCGGTCGAGCGCCTTGAATGCGGCCTGGTTGGCGAGGGCGGGGACGACGATCTCGTGCGCCGGATAGGTTTGACGCTCCGGAAACGTGATCCACTCGAACTTCCCGGGGTCGCCCTTGTAGGCCGGGTAGTTCACGGCGCGCTTGTCCGCATCGATGTGCGACATCAGCCCGGACTCGAAAGACTTTTTCAACCCGAGCGCCGGGGCCTTGCCGATATCGAGCGAATAGACGACGAACAGCGCGTACCCAAGCGCATCGGTGACGCTGCGGATCAGATCGCCGAGCCCGTCCACCGTCTCGGAGGCGCCCGCGGGCAGATTGACGACCACCGAGTCCGGCAGGTTCTGTTCCAGAAACGCCGCGAGGTCGCCGATGGCATTGTCTGCGTTGCCTGCCGCATTGAGCGACAGGAATGCCGGCGTGACCTCCGGAACGTCCGCATAGCGGGCAAGCACGTCCTGCATGGTCGGATCGCCTTCGATGACGGTCACGCCGCCGCTGAGCAGCCGTTCGGTGATGAGGGCGGACACGACGGATTTGCCGACGCCGCCTTTGTCGCCGTGGCTGATGTAGATGCGCTTAAGCATTAGTCTTTCTCCTGTTTGATCAGTCGTTGGATTGCAAACCGGTTGCTCAGGTCGGTCTGTCCCGCGGGGGCGGGGGCTGGCCCCGGGCCACCGCGGGTCCGCGCGGCGGGAGCCAGTGTGTTGGGGCGGCCTGCGTCCGCACTCGCCGGGGGCCGCAGCCGCCCCTTCTCGATCTGCCGCCGCGCCCGCTCGCAGGCCTGACGCAGGAGCGACTCCGCCCTGCTTGCCGCGGGATCGAGCCCAATCGCGGGGCCCACCTGATCCAGTATTTGCTTCCAGCCCAGGCCCCGGGCGCGGGCCTCGACAATCTCATCGATGTGCTGCAGCACCCGGGCGGGCAACGTTTTCGCAATACCACTGATTGCCATCACTGTGTCTCCGATTGTTCCGGGGCGCGCCGATCGCGCCCCTCCGTATAGGGGGCGATGCGGAAATTCAAAAACGCTCAGCTCTCATCGCGTTAAATCGGCTGGCATCGCGTTTTGATGCGCGCTGCGGCTTTTTGATGTGGTGCGATGTTTTTAGATGCAATTCGATCTCGACGCCCACCCAAAGACGGTGGGCTAAGAGACACACAATCGCACCAGATGGTGGACCCCCTCTGTCAGGATACCTGTCGTCTCTTCGTTTAACCTTGAGGGGGCGAAAGGGAGTCAACCATGACGCAGTATGCAGTGGAGCGTAAGGAATCAGTGGTGCGCCGGATGCTCAAATCCCCGGAGCTGTCGATCCGGGAACTGGCGCAGGAGACTGGCATCTCCGCCTGGTCGCTGTACGATTGGCGCAGGAAGGCCATTGAAGGGGAGAGATCCGTGGCAGGAAAACCGAAACCATCCGCAAAGCAGTCATCGGGCACGAAGCGCTCGGCCGCCCAGAAGATTGCGGTAGTGGCCGAAACCCGCGCACTCAACGAGGCGGAGCTTGCCGAGTACTGTCGCGCCCACGGGTTATATCCCGAGGAGGTGAAACGCTGGTGGGAGACGGCCGAAGGGGCGATGAATGACG
>JAJYPQ010000247.1 GCA_021795255.1 Pseudomonadota bacterium | reverse complement strand
GTCGCAAATTGCGACCACCTCCAGCGCCTGAAGTTTTCCCCGGCACTGCCCAACGCCTTTACCGAGCATGGCGCCATCATGGCCGCCTCGGTGCTCAATACGCCGCGGGCAGTCGAGATGAGCGTTTTTGTTGTGCGCACCTTCGTGCGTCTGCGCCAGATGCTCGCCGCGAATGCGCAACTGGCCCGCAAGCTCGCCGCCCTGGAGAAGAAATACGACACCCAGTTCCAGGTCGTCTTTGATGCCATCCGCGAACTGATGACCCCGCCTGAGCCCAAGAAGAAGCGGCCCATCGGATTCGCGCCATGGGAGGAGAAATGACCGGCGGCCGTTTACAGCGGAACTGCCCGAGCGGGCCGGGGCCTTGAAGCTGGACGCTGCTATCGCCGCCAATCTCAAGGAGCTTGGATATGGGCCGTGACTGGAGGAATGTCAGCATAGAAGAGATCGCATCTAAAATCGCGATGGGGCCTTTCGGATCTGACATCAAGACAGATAACTTCGTCTCTTCTGGAGTACCTGTGATCCGAGGATGCAACCTCACATTAGGCCGCTTCAACGGTTTCGACTTCGTATTCCTGACGGAGGACAAGGCGGATCAACTCGCGAACGCCAATGTCCTCCCGGACGACCTCGTTTTTACGCATCGCGGAACGCTTGGTCAAGTTGGGCTCGTTCCTGCAGAGCCATTCAAGCGTTATGTGGTGTCACAAAGTCAGATGATGCTGAGGTGTGACCCAAAGTCTGCAGATCCTCGGTTCATCTACTACTTCTTCCGGTCTCCTGCCGGTCAGCATGCACTCCTGATGAACACTTCACAAACAGGCGTACCTGCGATTAGCCGTCCGACGACTTCTCTGAAGAGCATCCATCTCTCATTGCCGCCGCTCCCAGAACAACGCGCCATCGCCCACATCCTTGGGACGCTAGACGACAAAATCGAACTGAACCGGCGGATGAGCGAGACGTTGGAGGCCATGGCGCGGGCGCTCTTTCAGAGTTGGTTCGTAGATTTTGATCCGGTGCGGGCCAAGGCTGAGGGCAGAGATACCGGACTGCCCAAGCACATCGCGGATCTGTTTCCGGACTCTTTCGAGGACTCGGAACTGGGGGAGATTCCGAGGGGGTGGACAGTCATGCCGCTTCCCGAGGCTATTGAGGTTAACCCTGCGCGGTCGCTAAGAAAGGGAACTGCTGCACCATATCTCGATATGGCAAACATGCCGACTCGAGGTCATACACCTGATGATGTCGTTGAGCGGGTTTTTGGTTCGGGTATGCGATTCATCAATGGCGACACCCTCGTTGCGCGCATCACCCCGTGCCTTGAGAACGGCAAGACCGCATTCGTCGATTTCCTGAAGGAGGGGCAGGTTGGCTGGGGTTCAACTGAATACATCGTATTGCGCCCGAGGTCACCAATACCCGAGGGGTTCGCCTACTGCATCGCACGGAGCAATGAATTTCGGGAGTTCGCGGTCCAAAGCATGACAGGTTCTAGTGGACGCCAACGCGTACCCGTCGAATCACTGTGGCATTACTTGTTGGCCGTTCCTCCAGAACATCTGGCCGAGCGATTTGGTTCAATTGTCAACCTGCTGTTCGCGCGCGCCAGCGCCGCGGCGCACCAATGTCGGTCCCTCGCTACACAGCGTGATGCTCTACTACCCAAGCTCATATCAGGTGATCTGCGAGTGAGGGTCACATAATGGCGAGAATCCGAAAAGTCGAGATCAAGCATTTTCGGGGTATTCAGCAGCTGGAGTGGTGCCCGAAAAACGGTATCAACTGCCTTATTGGTCCCGGGGACAGCGGGAAGTCTTCGATACTCGACGCTATTGACCTCTGCGTGGGCGCGCGCCGCAATTGTCAAATGACTGACGCCGATTTCCATTTGCTTGACGTAGAGACTCCAATCAGAATCTCGGTAACTCTCGGAGAGCTCGATGATAGGCTAATGAACATGGAGGCCTATGGAATGTTTGTCAGGGGATTTTATGCGCAATCCGGACAGATAGTAGATGAGCCGGAGAGCGACGCAGAAACGGTGCTGACGATCAGGCTCACAGTTGGAAGCGACCTAGAACCCATATGGTCATTGGTCTCCGAACGTGCTGAAGCCCAGGGGCTGGCGCGGAATCTCGTTTGGGGCGACCGCGTTCGCCTCGCGCCAACCAGAATTGGTGCAATGGCCGACTACCATCTAGGCTGGCGACGCGGTTCCGTTTTGAACCGCGTGTCTGAGGAGCGCGCGGACGCTTCGACGGCTCTGGCAAAGGCGGCACGAGGTGCACGAGCTACATTTGGATCCGAAGCACAAGGACAACTCGGTGAGACACTCAATATCGTTGCGTCTACAGCGAAGGAGCTTGGGATCCCGATCGGCGAGAACATCAAGGCAATGCTAGATGCACACTCTGTGTCGTTCAGTGGAGGCGTCATATCGCTGCACGACGAGGATGGGATACCGCTGAGGGGTTTAGGTACGGGCTCGACTCGGCTGCTTATCGCAGGTCTTCAACGTAAGGCCGCAGCGCAGTCCACAATCATTCTGATTGACGAACTAGAATATGGGTTGGAGCCGCACCGCATCATCCGGCTTCTCGGCTCTCTGGGGTGTAAGGAAAAGACGCCGCCCCTTCAGGTGTTCATGACGACGCACTCGCCTGTGGCGCTAAGAGAGTTGTCGGGAGACCAACTGCTCGTCACACGGTCTGCAACCGAAAAACACGACGTGATCGTAGTCGGAACTGCGGACGAGATTCAAAGTACGATCCGTCTATATCCCGACGCTTTTCTTGCCTCTGCGATCATTGTGTGCGAGGGCGCAAGTGAGATCGGCCTCATTCGCGGTCTCGATCAGTATCGATCAGCAAACGGCCACGACTCCGTAACCGCACAAGGCGCGGCCCTCGCAGATTGTGGCGGCGGCCATCCTGATAGGCCGTTAAAACGTGCCTCGGTATTTCAGGCATTGGGGTATCGATCTGCCGTGGTGCGGGACGACGATAAGAAACCAACTGCCGATATGGAAGCTCGTTTCGTTGGGGAAGGGGGCAAGGTAGTCGCGTGGCGCGAAGGGCGGGCACTGGAAGATGAACTGTTCTTCAGCATGAGCGAGGGCGCCGTGAATATGCTTATTGAGCGCGCGATTACTCTGCATGGGGAAGAGTTAGTCAACGAGCATATAAAGTCTGTCTCCCAGAACGCGAAGGATCTTAGTGCTATCCAAGCGGAGGTGGTGATCGATGGTATCACACAGGAAAGTCGCGAGATCCTTGGCAAAGCCGCGCGAACAAAGAAGGCTGGATGGTTCAAGTCAGTCACTTGGATGGAGGACGTGGCCCGCGAGATAGTGGGCCCCGACTTGGCAAATGCGGAGGCTGGATTTAGAGCACTGATTGACGATATCTTCGCGTGGGCTGGTAATGCCGGCGAATGAGATCAGTCTGCTAGCAATCCATCGGGGGACCGTCACTGCGCCCGCCGGTTGTGGCAAGACTCATTTAATCGCGGAGGCGCTGACCCATCACGGCGATACGAAGCCGATCCTTGTTCTCACGCACACCAATGCAGGAGTTGCTGCACTACGCGAAAGACTAGATCGCGCTGGCGTTTCTCCACAGTCCTACCGCCTCACAACAATCGATGGTTGGGCTATGCGTCTGATTTCTACATTTCCTGCGCGTAGTGGCCATGCCCCAAAACTCCTAGATTTGGCGAACCCCAGCATGGACTATCCCAATATTCGAGTTGCCGCGGTCAACTTGATTAAGGCGGGACATGTAAATGATATCTTGGCTGCCAGTTACTCTCGGCTCATTGTGGACGAGTATCAAGATTGCTCAGTGCGGCAACATGCCATAGTTGTTAGCGCTGCTCAGACTTTACCGACGTGTGTGCTTGGCGATCCGATGCAGGCAATTTTTGGTTTCGGAGGCGACAGGTTAGCGAAATGGGTGGAAGAGGTCTGTGCTGCCTTTCCGCTGGCTGCTGAACTGGCCACGCCGTGGCGATGGATCAATGCCGATTCAGAGCTGCTCGGTCAGTGGCTGCTCGATGTGCGGGAAAAATTGTTACGGAATGAGCCGATTGATCTTCGCACGGCACCTGCCGTTGTGAATTGGGTTGAACTCGATGGGTCGGAGGACCACGAACGTCGTCTTGCGGCAGCCCGCGCACGTTCACCGATCGACAATGGCTGCGTATTGATTATCGGCAATAGTACTAACCCCGAAAGTCAGCGACAGTTTGCCAGCCAAACCCCTGGTGCCACTACGGTCGAAGCCGTTGACTTGAGAGACTTGGTCTCTTTCGCGCAAACCTTCGATCTTGCAGCGCCCAATGCGTTGGGGCATCTGGAGAATCTGGCTGATTTTGCCCAAAGGGTAATGACAAATGTGGGGGCAAACGATCTGGTTCGTCGGGTTGGATCGCTGATGCAGGGCCGTGCGCGCAAGCCGCCATCCGAGGTTGAGAACGCGGCGCTCGCCTTTGTCCGTGAACCGTCGTATCGCGCCGCCGCAAACCTGCTCGTTGAAATCAATAAGGAGGGTGGAGTTCGGACTCATAGGCCAACAGTTATGAGGTCATGCGTCAAGGCGCTTCGTATGTGCGTGGGATCTGGCGGACCGTCATTCCATGAAGCGGTCATTCGAATGCGTGAGCAGAATCGTCTAGTTGGAAGGCGACTGCCACGACGTGCTGTTGGAAGCACCTTGCTCCTAAAAGGTCTTGAAGGGGAGGTATCTGTGATACTTGATGCAGATGCGCTGGACGCTCGCAACCTTTATGTCGCAATGACGCGTGGTTCACATTCCCTTACGGTGTGCTCGCGGTCTCCGATACTTAATCCCGGAGGATGACATAAGTGGCTCGGGGAAACATAGGCTTCGCGGAATCTGTCGTAGAAGACGCCACCCTCGGGTGGCTGGAGTCGCTTGGCTACGCGGTTCTGCACGGCCCCGATATCGCCGCCGGCCTCCCAGGGGCCGAGCGGAGCGACCCGAACTATCGGGACGTGGTCCTCGAGGGCCGGCTGCGCGCGGCCCTGGCCCGCCTGAATCCCCATCTTCCGCCCGAGGCGCACGAGGAGGCGTTTCGCAAGCTGACGCGCACCGATGCAGCGAGCCTCTTGGAGCGCAATCGCGCCCTGCACCGTATGCTAGTTGAGGGTGTGGCGGTGGAGTACCGCCGTAAGGACGGCTCCATTGCAGGTGCCCAGACTCGGGTAATCGATTTCGAGGCGCCGCAGAATAACGATTGGCTCGCCGTCAATCAATTTACGATATCCGAAGGACAACACACTCGTCGCCCGGACGTAGTGGTGTTCGTGAACGGCCTGCCGCTGGCCGTGATTGAGCTCAAGAACCCAGCGGATGAAAACGCCACCCTCAAAAGCGCCTGGCAGCAATTGCAGACCTATCAGGCGCAGATCCCTGTCCTTTTTGGGACCAATGTGGTGCTTATTATTTCGGATGGCGCCCAGGCCCGTATCGGTGCGCTCAGTGCGGGCCAGGAATGGTTCAAGCCCTGGCGCACTATTACCGGACACGAAGATGCGCCCCCCGCGTTACCGGAGTTACAGGTGGTGCTGGAGGGGGTCTTTGCCAAACGCCGCTTTCTCGATCTTTTGCGCTATTTTATCGTGTTCGAGGATGAGGGCGGTGGGCGGCTCGTCAAGAAGATGGCGGGCTATCATCAGTTTCACGCGGTGAACGTCGCCATCGAAGAGACGATACGGGCCGCCCAGATCCCCATGCCGCAGGTGGCCGAGACCCAGGGCCGCTATGGGACGACGGACCATCCGGGCGGAGATCCGGGGGATCGGCGGGTCGGCGTGGTGTGGCACACGCAGGGTTCCGGCAAGAGTCTTACCATGGCCTTTTATGCCGGGCGCGTCATCCTCCATCCGGCCATGGAGAACCCCACCATCGTCGTGCTCACCGACCGCAATGATTTGGATGATCAGCTCTTCGCCACCTTCGCCCGTTGCCGCGATTTGTTGCGCCAACCGCCGGTCCAAGCCAGCGATCGCGCGGATTTGCGCGAGAAGCTGAAGGTCGTCGCCGGCGGTGTGGTCTTCACGACCATCCAGAAGTTCTTTCCCGAGGAGAAGGGTGACCGTCACGCAGTGCTCTCCAAGCGGCACAATATCGTCGTCATCGCCGATGAGGCCCACCGTAGTCAGTACGATTTTCTGGACGGCTACGCCCGCCATATGCGCGACGCTCTGCCGCATGCCTCCTTCATTGGCTTCACCGGCACCCCCATCGAGAAGACCGACGCCAATACCCGCGCCGTTTTTGGGGATTACATCAGCATCTATGACATCCAACGGGCCGTCACCGA
>JAJYPQ010000246.1 GCA_021795255.1 Pseudomonadota bacterium | reverse complement strand
TCTTCGCAAATAAGGATGGACCATATGACCCTGAATCGGCCCGGGACGCACCATCGCGATCTGAATCACAAGGTCATAAAATGTTCGCGGCTTGAGTCGCGGCAAAAGCGCCATTTGTGCGCGCGATTCGATCTGGAACACGCCGACCGTGTCAGCGGCCGATATCATTCGGTAAACAGCCGCGTCCTCGGCCGGGACCTCATGAAGACTGCTTGGGCCCAATCCGTGTTCCGACATCAGATCAAAGGTCTTGCGCAAGGCCGTCAGCATGCCAAGACCCAGACAATCCACCTTCATGATGCTAAGCGTATCCAAGTCGTCCTTATCCCACTGCAGTACGGTGCGCTCAGGCATGGCGGCTTGCTCTATAGGAATGAGCCGTATCAAGGGACTTTGCGATAACACCATGCCGCCCGTATGTTGCGAGAGATGGCGCGGGTGGCCGACCAAATCACAGACGAGCGTGATCAGTTGGCGCCAAAGCGGGGCGCGCACATCATAGCCGTTCTCGCTTAAGCGCTTGGCCAGTACATCGGCCCCCTCCCACCAACCGAGCAGGCCGGCCAGACGATCCACGAGGGCCGGCTCGCATCCGAGCGCCTTGGCCACATCGCGCAGCGCACTCCGGGCCCTGTACGTTATAACGCTCGCGGTCATAGCCGAAAACTCCCGCCCATAACGCGCGTACAGATACTGAATCACCTCCTCGCGACGACCATGCTCGAAATCGATGTCGATGTCCGGAGGCTCATTTCTCTCGCGCGACACGAATCTCTCGAACAACACCTGTAGCCGGGAGGGATCCACGGCGGTGACGCCTAGCGCATAGCACACAACGGAATTGGCGGCCGATCCGCGCCCCTGGCAAAGAATCCGCCGCGATCTAGCGAACCGCACCAGATCATGGACCGTCAAAAAATAGTCCGCGTAAAACAATTCCCCTATAAGAGCCAACTCGTGCCGGGCCAGAACCGCCACCGACTTTGGCACGCCGCGGGGATAACGCTCCTTGAGTCCTGCGCGCGTAAGCTTTATCAAGGTGCCCAAGGAATGCCTGGCGCTACGCGCCTGCCGGGGATAGTCGTAACGGATTTTGGCTAGGGAAAACTGGCATAAATCCGCTATCAGGTCCGTCTCGCGCAGCCATTCCTCGGGATATATGGCCCTTAATCGCGACAACTCACGCAAGTGTCGCTCGCCATTTTGAAAGAGGGCGAACCCGGCCTTGGCGACCGACGTCTTCAAGCGAATCGCGGTCATCGTATCTTGCAGAGCGCGCCGCGCGCGCTTATGCATATGAACGTCGCCGGAGGCGACTATCGGTCGACCCCATTGGAACGCCAAACGGATGAGTCTATCTTTATGCGCCTTATCATCACTAGTCCTATGGAGCTCGCCTCCTATCCAAAAGCGAGACCCAAAGGATTCCGCAAGCGGCGCTACCACTTTATCAAGGCCCGCGTCACGACCCGGATACCAGATGAGAAGACAATCCTCGAGACGCTCAATGTCGGCCACCCCGAGATCATAGCGGCCCTTCTCGAGCCTTCTCCCCTGGGTTATGAGGGCCGAAAGATCCCCATACCCACGCTCATGGCAGGCCAACACCACGCATTTGACACCCTCTTTTACGGTGATTTCCGATCCCACGATAAGCTGTAGGCCACATTCCTTAGCCGCCCTATAGGCGTGCACGATGCCAGCAAGGGAGCATTCATCGGTCAGGGCCAAGGCCCTATAGCCCAAGAATGCCGCCTGCCTCACCAGTTCTTGCGGCGAAGAGGCCCCTCGGAGAAAACTAAAATGGCTGAGGCAATGCAACTCGCTATAAGACATCTACCCGAAATACCCCTGTAAAAACCATCGACCGTCCGGCGACCTAAATATCCACAGGCGCTCGGCGCGCGTATTGACCGCCACGAAATACTCGCGTGATGCGGGACCATCCCACCAGCCCGTCTCTAGCCTCTCAGGGTCGCCCACGAGCCGTAAGGGGCCAGAGAGTTGGGGGACCTTGTCAACGACCGTCAGCGGATGCGGCGGATCGACTAGCCACAAGGGATGGGTGGCGCGACCATGGTCGCCCTGATAGGGGCATTTAGGGGGTGGCCACGAGGCCTCTACCGCTGCCCTTTCCGGTCGATAATCCGGACACCAAGACACGATGCGCACGGCTTCGTTTCCGAGGCGGGCCCGAAGACGATCCAGCAGCCCCTTGATGTCCTGCTCTTGCGACTCTTCTTCGTGCCAAAACGATAAATTCCCTTCGGTATTGGCCTCAAAGGGTGCCTCGAACGATATCCATACGACCCCGGAATGCGTCTTCCAGCGAAAAAGCCTGGCGCGCACAAGCCTCGTCAATACGGCGGCATCCCGTTCGGGGCGCGCAAGCGTGAACTCTTCGGAAAGAACCGTTTGGTCCTCGCATCCCATCGCTACGGTAAATTGCCTGACGTAGGCGTCTCGCCGCCCCATAAAATCGGACAAATTCGTCGCGATTCTCTTGATATAGAAAAGAATCGCATCTTCCGTCCCCACGGGAAAAGGCAGGGGAACGCGACTCCTGAACACCGACGGCGGAACCCAGTAGGTGTTTATCTCGGGCCTTTCGCCCATCAGCCTCTCTAGCATATGGACGACATCTGGCCCGAATCTTCGTCTCAATCCCGTGCGTGGCAAATCGAGCAATTCGCCTATAAGAGACAAACCGAGACCCGCGCAGGCCTCGTAAACCGGCTTTGAAAGGGGTAGATATCCCCAAGACAAAGACCGTAAGGCAGGGCGCCAGGCATCATTATGGGTCCACAGGGACCGAGCGTCGGAGCAGGCAAAGACCCAGGCCCCCAGAGCCGTGGGGGCTAAGGCCACATGGGCTTGGCATCCGAGATACTGGAGATGGCTTGTGACCTGAGAGATAAGCGCATGCGCGTCTCCCACCGGGCTCAGGTCGTCTGTAAAGTTCATCAATACACCCGTGGGTTTTACGACGACACGAGGAGTCAGGCCGTACGAAAAATCCGCCAAACGTTCCAGGAGCGCCTCCTCGGCCGCCCGGTCGCGGGTCCGTAATACCAGAGGCGGACATAAGGCAGAGGCTTGGGCCACCGACATCCCGGGCAAGAGGCCGTAGCCCTTGGCCTTATCGTCGCAAGCAAGGAGCGATCTGTCCTCGACCACCCCAAAGGGTATGGAACACGCAGGAAACACCGCGAGCGGGAACGCAGGAAACATGACGGCGAGCCACAGCATACGCACTTTTGTCCACTTAAAGCGTCACGATAAGCGGCGGCAGAGGACGTTTGGCCTTTTGTGAAACCATGATGCGCAGGGCGCCGCGCATGGACTGCAGCGCGAGGCGCAGATGCGAGGGCTGGGGCGGCACACCCTCCGGCAAAAAGCAAAAACTCCAGTGGCCACCCTCGGATGCCCGTCGTTGCAGGCCCCGAAATTCCCCCTCCCGGATACCCGAGAACCAGCTGACGACGACCCCGATGGAGGGGCTGAGGAGTCCTTGACCGACGGTCCACAACGCCTCCTTGTGGGTCCGTGGGCGGACCAAGAGTAGGTGATCGAGAACCATATCCTGGGCCACGAGGGCCGGCGCATAAGGCCTGTAAGGCGGGGCCACCCACAGCACGTGAGACCGCCGACTCATGGCCGACAATGCCGGCATAAGCAGGCGCATCTCGCCAATACCCGTGTGCCCGAGGCGCAACTCCGTAAATACCCCGGCAGGCCACCCTCCCCCTAGATAGTGGTTCAGCGCAGGGAAACCCGTAGACATGGCCGCGGCCTCGACCTGCGACCATCCCCGACGGACCCCGATCCCTTCCAAGACCGGCGGAACGGGCCTCATGCGGTCCCCATACTCTGGCGCAACACCCCTACCCCAATCCCCTCGATGGCCAGGCCATCCTCGGGACGCACAACAAGGGGCGCATACGCCGGATTCTCCGGTAACAGGACCACCTGCCCCCCTTGCCGACTTAAACGTTTGACTGTGACCTCATCTTCCAGGCGCGCTACGACGATTTGTCCGTCGCGAGCCGTCGGGGTCTTATGGACCGCCAACAAATCCCCGTCCCGAATCCCGGCATCGCGCATACTCTCGCCCACGACCATCAAAAAATAATCGGCCTTGGGCCGAAAAAGGGTCGGATCGACGCGATGGTGGGCCGTGATATGGGCCTCTGCGAGAATCGGCTGACCCGCCGCTACCCGCCCTATGACCGGCACACCCTCCCCGCGCCCTCCCGGCAAACGGATACCGCGCGAGGTCCCGGGCGTCAGCACAATCGCCCCCTTGCGCGCCAAGGCCTGCACATGTTCTTCGGCGGCATTGATCGACCGATAACCGAGGGCAGTCGCGATGTCCGCGCGCGTGGGCGGCCGCCCGGTGGCATCGATGTATTCCCGGATCCAGTTCAGAATCTGTTCTTGGCGGGCTGTAAGAAATGACATACTGTTAATATATACAGTATTTGGGTTAAAAAAAAGGGGGGCGCCTTCCTTGCCGCTCCCCTTCCTACAGTGAAGAAACACCTCATCGGCATCCCTGCCGACAACGTCCCTGTGCCCATAAGCCACCCTGGCCCAGCGCTTCCTGCCCTCGACATCCTGTCGAAAATTCCTTTTCTGCTTACGCCATCCCAGGCCCCTGCAGGGTAAACCGAACACCCCTCCCGCCCTATCCGCCCAAGGTCGGATGACGGCCGAGTCCGTTGAGACGCCCCCGATCCCTGGCGACTCTCAGCGTTCACAAGCCCTGGAGGGCCATAAACCACGGGGCTTTTATAAGTAAAGACACAACCGGTCGGATGAGATATCAGCGGTTCTGCAGGCCAGAGCTGGCTCGCAAGACACCGGGAGCCCGCCCTGATCCGGGACCGCCCGACGAGACCTGTCTCACCGCCCAGACCGAAGGGCTAGAGACCACAAGACCTATCAGATCGCCCCACGGGACTGAGGATGGGTGCGATTGTCCGGGACGAGCAATTTATTGAGGGCATTGAGGTAGGCCTTGGCTGAGGCCAGCACGATATCGGTGTCCGCCCCGTGACCATTGACGATACGGCCATCGCGCTCCAAGCGCACGGTCACTTCACCTTGGGCATCGGTGCCGCTGGTAATGGCGTTCACCGCATAAAGCGATAAAGATGCCCCACTTGCGACAACGGTCTCGATGGCCCGAAACGCGGCGTCAACAGGCCCGCCCCCATGGGCCTCCGCGACCCGCTCGCGACCGTCCCACATAAGACGAATGCGCGCATGCGGCTTGGTACCCGTCCCTGACGCCACCTCAAGGCTCGTGAGCTTGACCGACTCCACCGCCAAAGGCGCCCCTTCGCTTACCAGGGCCTGCAGGTCTTCGTCGAAGATCTCGTGCTTCTTGTCCGCCAGTTCCTTGAAACGCTCGAACGCTTGATTCAAGGCCGCGTCGTCTTTCAAGGTAACGCCGATCTCCGCCAAGCGTGCGCGAAAGGCATTGCGGCCCGAGTGCTTACCCAACACCATTCTATTGGCCGACCAACCGACATCCTCGGCACGCATGATCTCATAGGTCTCGCGATTCTTGATGACGCCGTCCTGGTGGATGCCGGCTTCGTGCGCGAAGGCGTTCGCCCCGACAATCGCCTTGTTGGGCTGCACGGCAAAGCCCGTGATGGTCGAAACCAAGCGGCTGGCGGCCACGATATGGGCTGTCTGAATACCGGTATCGCAGGCAAAGATGTCGCGCCTTGTGCGCACCGCCATCACGATCTCCTCAAGAGCGGCGTTGCCGGCCCGCTCGCCTAAGCCATTGATCGTGCATTCCACTTGCCGGGCACCTTGCAAAACCGCAGCCAGGGAATTGGCCACCGCAAGGCCCAGGTCGTTATGGCAGTGTACCGAGAAAATCGCCTGATCGGCGTTCGGAACGCGGTTCATGAGCGAGGCGACGAGCTCCCCGAATTGCGCCGGTACGCTATAACCCACGGTATCTGGAATATTGACCGTGCGCGCTCCGGCTGCGATCACGGCCTCCATAACCCGGCACAAGAAATCCGGATCGGAACGCCCCGCATCCTCCGCGGAAAACTCCACGTCGTCGGTAAACTTCCGGGCGTACTGCACCGCCTTGACCGCATTCGCCAACACGTCGTCTGCGCCCATGCGTAATTTTGCGCGCATATGGATGGGAGACGTGGCGATAAAGGTGTGAATCCGAGCCGCCTTTGCCGACTTCAAGGCCTCGGCGGCCCGATCGATGTCCTTGGTCAAGGCCCGCGCCAAGCCACAGACTCGGCTCTCGGTGATCGCCTCGGCCACGGCCTTTACCGCCTTAAAATCATCGGGGCTTGCGATTGGGAAACC
>JAJYPQ010000010.1 GCA_021795255.1 Pseudomonadota bacterium | reverse complement strand
TCCGATCTCCATGGGATCTCCGGGAAAGTGACCCGCAAAAACCGGGTGCGCCACTGGAAAGGTGGCAAAAGGCTTAGCCGCGGCCACGGCTAGCCCCCTGCGCCAGACCGCTTACCCAGGTCTTGAGCGTAGCGAGTGGGAGCTTGCCGGTCGGCAGGCGTGGGAGCGAGTCCACAAGATAGAGCGGTCGCGGCAAGAACGCTGGATCGATGCGCTCGCGCAGGGCGAGATCGAGATCGTCCCGAGTGAGGCCGGGGGCCACCACGAACGCCATGAGGCGCGCTACGGGGCCCGCCAGATCCTCGTCTGGCATATAAAACGTCCCGTCCAAAACACCAGGGATGGCGAGAAGCTGTTGCTCCAAAAAGATCAGCGAGCTGCGTTTGCCCGCCACATTAACCACATCACTCCCCCGCCCCTGCAGAACAAATCGTTGCGCATCGTGGCGCGTAATCAGATCATTCAAGAGCGCCGGCTCTCGTACGTGGCCGCCGGAGACCCAAAACTGATCTTCCCTTTGGTCCAGGACTAGACCCGAAAAGAGTTCCCATAAAGGGCCGCGCGCCGGGCGCCGGCCCGCGATTTGACCGGCCTCGGTCGCGCCATAAATCTCATAGAGTGGAGCCTTAAACCGCTGTTCTGCCTCCTCGGCCAAGGCCTGCGACAAGGGCGCTGTGGCGCATAAAAGCGCATCGGTCACAGGAAGGTCAAGGCCGCTTGTCAGAAGGGCCCGCAGGTGCACGGGTGAGGTCACGAGCATGCGCGGACGAGACACGGCGGACAAGGCTACGACAATGTCCCGAGGATAGAACGGTCGCTCGGCGCTGATGACTCCGCGCCCGTGGAGTCCTAGCATAACAGTCGACTCAAGCCCGTACATATGTTGTGGCGGAACCGTCCCGACAAGCGCGCAGCCGGGAGCCAAGCCCAGCCATTCGGCCTCCCCGTAGGCGCCATCGACGAGTGACCCCCATGTCTTATGGTGGCCAATGGAGACGCCCGTCGTTCCGGATGTGAACACGGTTGCAACCCGCTGATCCGCGGGTAGGCAGGGTATGTTCAGGGCGGAGATGTCGGGCGCAGGGTCAAGCGCAAGCCGACTGGGAAGCACAATCTTTTGGAGCGCGACCGGAAACTCGGTATCAGTGAGACAGGTGACCGGGCCCTCGTCTTGCAGGCGCCTTATCACCTCTGGGGCATAGCTTGAAGGCAATATGGTCACGCATCCCATCAAGGCCGCGGCCGCAAAGGCCACGGTAAAGTGATAGCGGTCAGTGGCGGCGTTCAGCAGCCGCTGGCCTTCGGGCAAAAGCGCCGCGACAAGCGCCACGTCATTCAGGAATTGCACCACAGACACCGGGGAATCGCGATAGAAGGCCACGATCTCGTGCCCGTCCTTATGCGCAACAAGCGGCGTTTGTAAGACAGGAGACGAACTCATCGGTGAACCCGCCGTGCCGAGGAGGAGGCAGTCTTGTCGGTCTTTGCTATGGTCCGCCAGTGCTTGTGGCTCGCACGCACGACCTCCAAAAAGCCGGCGCACTGGTCCGGCGGAATAACGACCCGTCTAATACAGTATTCCCCCAAAAACACCGCCACCATGAGGATCGGCGTTAAGACGTTGGCGTAGAACGCCCACAGGGGGAGCGGTCCCCGCACAAAGAGCGCCACCGAAATCGCCGCCAGGCCCCCGAAGAGCAAGGCCCAGACCTGGGTCACCCGGCGCGTATAGCGAGTCAGCAAGGCGCTTAAAGGTCCGTGGACGAGGGTGGAAAGGCGGGTGATGAGCGGTACGCGCCCCGACCTGAGGGTGCGGGCAAAGAGTAGACAGAGAGCCGTCAGGGTCCCCGCGTCTTCCACCAAAAACGCCCATGAGTAATGGGCAGACAATAGGCCCCTATTGCGCCATAAAATCGCGTATACGACAACGCACGCGGATAGCCAGACCCAACGCGGCCTACTGCTCCAGGCGAGTCCCAGCGTGAGGAAGAACAGCGGCAGAAAAGGGAAGGCAACGCCCAGCACGCCCGGCTTCCCGGAAACGTTGGCCGAGTAAGACACAAACGGATAGGCCGCAGCGAGTAGCACCAAGACAAGGGCGCGTCCCCGTCCAAGCCACGTAGGACTCTGACGCTTAGCCACCAAGACGATACCTCGGCTCTTCCACTTGAAATTCTCCGCATACACGCCGGCACATGGAGTCCCTAAGGACGAGGTCCCATGACTTAAGCCCATCGCCCATAGGGTAACGGCCCGTCGCGGGCCGCGTAGGTGTTGTAGCCGGCAAGGGGAACCGCAGCCGCTCGCCCAGCAAGAGGCAGCATAGCGCCAAACCACTACCTCGGGAAGCCTAGTCGGGCTCAGGAAAAAGGGCCCAGCTGCCTTGAGATCCCCGCTCGTCGGCTGGCGCTAGCAAGCGAGCTCGGGAGTCGATGAGGTCCGGGCCGCACCCCGCGCGATTGTCGCTACCGTTTGCGCATAAAAAAGGCGGAGGACCTCGTCGGCCCTCCGCCTTTAGGAGCAAGCGTTTTTGTCCGGCTTACATCATGCCGTCCATACCGCCCATGCCACCCATACCGCCCATGCCACCCATACCACCACCTCCGCCGCCGGCCGCCGACTTCTCATCCTGCGGGAGCTCGGCAATCATCGCCTCGGTCGTGATCATAAGACCGGACACGGACGCCGCGTTCTGCAGGGCCGTACGGGTCACCTTGGTCGGATCGAGGATGCCCATGGCCAGCATGTCGCCGTACTCGCCTGTGGCGGCATTGAAGCCGTAACTACCCTTGCCTTCCGCGACCTTGTTCATGACGACCGAGCCCTCGAGGCCGGCGTTCATCACGATCATGCGCAAAGGCTCTTCCATGGCGCGGCGCGCGATCTGGATTCCCACTTCCTGATCGTGGTTGTCACCCTTCACCTTCATGTTCTGCAAGGCGCGGATCAAGGCGACCCCGCCGCCCGGTACCACGCCTTCTTCGACCGCGGCACGAGTCGCATGCAGGGCGTCTTCGACGCGCGCCTTCTTCTCTTTCATTTCGACCTCGGTCGCGGCACCGACCTTGATCAAGGCGACTCCGCCCGCGAGCTTAGCGACGCGCTCTTGCATCTTTTCTTTATCGTAATCGGAGGTGGCCTCCTCGATCTGGGCGCGAATCTGTTTGACACGTGCCTCGATATCCTTGGAGTTGCCAGCGCCATCGATAATCGTGGTGTTTTCCTTGCTCACCTGGACGCGCTTGGCCGAACCCAACACGTCGATGCCGGCACCTTCAAGCGTCATGCCGATCTCTTCCGATATCAGCTGCCCGCCGGTCAGTACCGCTACGTCTTGGAGCATCGCCTTACGACGATCGCCAAAACCCGGGGCTTTGACCGCACAGACCTTCAAGATTCCGCGGATATTGTTAACGACCAAGGTGGCCAAGGCCTCGCCTTCCACGTCTTCGGCGATGATCAAAAGCGGACGGCCCGACTTGGCTACGCCCTCGAGAATCGGCAGAAGCTCACGGATATTGGCGATCTTCTTGTCGTAGATCAGGATGTACGGGTTCTCGATATCGGCCGTCATCGTCTCTTGCTTGTTGACGAAGTAAGGCGACAGGTAGCCGCGATCGAACTGCATACCCTCGACGATCTCAAGGGCGTTTTCCAGGCCCGAGCCCTCCTCGACAGAAATAACACCTTCCTTGCCGACCTTGTCCATCGCCTCGGCGATGATGTTACCGATCGACTCGTCGGAATTCGCGGAAATGGTACCGACCTGGGCAATCTCCTTATGGTCCGAGCACGGACGCGAGATCTTCTTCAGGGCTTCGACGGCGGCCGTCACAGCCTTATCGATTCCGCGCTTGAGGTCCATCGGGTTCATGCCGGCTGCTACCGACTTCAAACCTTCGCGCAGAATGGCCTGGGCCAGGACGGTAGCCGTGGTGGTTCCGTCACCGGCGATATCCGAGGTCTGAGATGCCACTTCCTTCACCATCTGGGCACCCATGTTCTCGTACTTGTCTTTTAATTCGACCTCTTTCGCGACCGATACGCCGTCCTTGGTGATGGTGGGGGCGCCAAAAGACTTGTCGAGCACGACGTTACGACCTTTCGGACCGAGCGTGACTTTGACCGCATCGGCGAGAATATTGACCCCGCGGAGCATCCGGATCCGCGCGCTGTCACCAAATATGACTTCTTTAGCTGCCATGATTCTTCCCTCTCTTCAGTTCGTTATTTACCATCAATGATCGCGACGACATCTTCTTCGCGCATCACGAGCAGTTCTTCATTACCGACTTTGACATCGGTTCCCGCGTATTTGCCGAACAAAACCTTGTCGCCGACCTTCACGTCCAGCGGTCGTACCTCTCCGCTTTCGAGGATTTTGCCCTTCCCAACCGCCACAATCTCGCCCTGGATCGGCTTTTCCTTGGCGGTATCGGGGATAACAATGCCACCCGCGGATTTACGTTCTTCCTCCAAGCGGCGCACGATCACGCGATCATGCAGCGGACGAATATTCATGCTGAGTTCTCCTGTATGTTGATGAGACTGCGCTTTCATAAAAAATCTCCTTGTCGACTCAGAAATTACGGTGTCGAGTGCAGGTCGGCTGCGTTTGCTAGCACTCAGCCCAAGTGAGTGCCAATCATAAACAAGGCTAGCGGCTTGTCAAGCCCGGCCTTAATCGCGATAGGTGCGAAACCGTCCTTCTAAAGGCTTTCGCTCGGCGGGGGACGGGGCGGGAGGCGGGCCAGCGCTAGGGGGGCGCCGCAAAAGCCGCCTTCCCGGTCCAAGAAGCAAGACCACGGCCAGGAAATCGGAAAAGAAACCTGGCACGAGAAGCAGGAGGCCCGCCACACCAAGGGCCATCCCCTCCCAAACGGCGGCGTTCGGCGCCTGCCCGCGCTGGAGCTGGGCCCGCACGTGATCTAGGGTGCGTACCGGCGACAGGCGCAGCAAAGCGAGCCCTGCGAACGATCCTGAAAACAGAAGCGCCAGAGTCCACCAGGGACCTAGCGCCCGCCAAACGAGCACAATCAGAACCACCTCGATCAACGGCAAAAAGGCCATGAATCGGAATAAAAATCGCATCATGCCAACACCTTCTCATCGAGAATGGCCCGGGCCCACAACCGATCAACGGCCGCGAGGAGCTCCGGGATCGCCTGGATGAGGCGATGGTCGCCTCCGGGAATCACCCGCAATTCCTGTTCGGGTGCCGATACGTGGGCCAAAAATTCCTCGCTGACGGAGACCGGGACGAGCTCGTCTGCAGCGCCATGGATAATCACAAGCGGGCAGGGCAGCGTCAAAGGCTCCGTTAAGACATCATGGCGCCGCGCATCCTCGAGCAAATCATGGCGAATCCGGTAATGATCCGTGGCCGCCCCATAGGGGTCAGGGACCGAAAGATAGCCCTGGGCACGCCACAGCCCCTGGATCGTGTCCGGCAATTCCAGATAGCGGCGCTGTAAAAAATTGAACGCGGGCGCGACCAAGAGCAGCCCTGCGACCTTGACGCCACTTTGGCGCGCCATCAGGACCGCAAGCCACGCCCCGAGGCTCGAACCCACCAGAATCAACGGCCGGGGCGCATATCTTTGCGCGACGCATAAAGCGTCCGTGAGCCACCCGGACAGGCTTTGTTCCTCGAAATCGCCGCCCGAACGGCCGTGGCCCGCGAGATCGAAGCGTGCCCAAGAATAGCCCCGGGCCCGGGCGTGGGCCGCTAGCGCCAGCGCCTTCTGACCCTGGGCATGTGATCGGAAGCCATGGAGAAAGAGTCCCACAGGGCCCGTACCGGTATCGGACGCAAACCCGGCGAGCGAGACATTAGGGCGACTCTTGAGAGAAAAAGCGGTTTCGTTCAAGCAACTCCCCCCGGAGGTGGACTAACGCCATGGTATAGAATCCTTAAAAATGGGGCGACGCGGGCCTCATGGCCCAACATCCGCGCTTGCGCTCGTCGCCCTAAGGTAACAAGGAGGAGTCCGTCGGAGGCAGAAGCCACCAACAGGCAACCCGTCAGACGCAAGAATGCTGACAAAGTTCCCCGAGCCGCCCCATTGGTCCAGGGTCCGCTTTTCATCTTTAACCCTACAGGGAGATAACATGTCGGCCCATCTCATGATCTTTACGACCTGCCCCGAAAACCAGGCCTCGGTCATTGCCACGGCACTCGTGGAAGAAAAACTCGCCGCCTGCGTCAACATGGTGGCGGGGGTGCGGTCGGTATACTATTGGCGCGACCAACTCGATACCGCAACCGAAGCGCTTTTAATTATCAAGGCGGCAGCATACCACTATGACAAGATCGAAGAACGCCTGCGAACACTCCATCCCTATGAGCTGCCGGAAATCCTGGCGGTGCCTATCGAGCGCGGCTATAAACCCTACCTCGATTGGCTGCAAGGCCCTGCTCACGACTAGTCTTCTCGTCTTCGGTTTACTGTTAGCGCCTGCTACGCGCGCGGCCGTGGCAACTACCGGGCCCATAGCCGCATTCAAGGCATTTTTTAGTCATCGGCAAAAGCCCTTTCTCAAGCGCAGTCAGGCCTTCGGACTGACACTCACGGCACCCAGCAAGGGGCGTTTGCGGGCCCACTTCGCTATTGCCCCCGGCTACTACCTCTATCGCGATAAGATCCACTTTCGTCTGGTTGCCCCGAGCCATGGCGTCACCTTAGGGCCAGTCGCCATGCCGCCGGCAGTTGTCGAACACAACCCTTACCTCGGGACGCTCATCATCTACAAGAAGTCGTTTGTGCTCCCGCTGCCCTTGACGGGCGCGCGCGGTGGTCAAACCCTCACCATCGTCGCCCATTACCAAGGCTGCGCGCTGCGCGGAATTTGCTACCCGCCGGTGGCGCACACCTTGCGCCTCACACTTCCCCACAAGACCGCCGCGGCCCCGGTTGCCACGGGGGGGATCGGTAAGCCCGGATTGGGGACCATGTCCTTAGGTCGGACGGCAGGACACTCTGTTTCCGCGTCCACCTGGTTATTAGCGATAGTGACCGCCTTCGGAATTGGTCTTTTGCTCACCTTTACACCCTGCGTCCTTCCCATGATCCCGATCCTCTCCAGCATACTGGTAGGGCAAGGACAGGAGCGCCTCACCAAAAAACAGGGGGCGGCCTTATCGCTTGCCTATGTACTGGGCACGGGAGTCACCTATGCGGCCGCCGGGGCGCTCGCGGGTGCCACCGGACAACAGCTGCAGGCCTACTTCGAGAACGCTTGGGGTATTGGTATTCTTAGCCTTCTGTTCGTGTTGATGGCCCTGTCGCTCTTTGACCTCTACACGATCCCGGTCCCAAGTTTTGTCCAAAACCGGCTCACAAGCCGCGCCCAGCAGATCGACGCCCGTTCGCTGAGCGGGGCGTTTGTGCTCGGACTGTTATCGGCGCTCGTGGTCGGGGCCTGTGTATCTCCGCTGCTGGTATCGGCGCTGGCGGTCGCCATATCCCGTCACAGCGCGCCGCTCGGGGCCGCCATCATGTTCAGCATGGCCATGGGGATGGGGGTAATACTCGTCGCCCTCGGGATCGGTGCCGGCTACCTGCTTCCGAAGGTCGGGCCGTGGATGAATACGGTGAAATACCTATTTGGGACCCTACTCCTGGGTGTGGCGATCTACTTGTTGGGCTTATTGCCGGCGGTGCCGGTCCTGTTGTTGTGGGCCGCCCTCCTGATCGTGATAGGGGTGTACTTGGGCGGAGCCGGACGCCTGGAAAGGGGCGCATCGGGCCTTGAAAGGCTGCGCGCAGGCATCGGCATGCTGCTCTTGCTCTGGGGGGCCTTGTCTCTGGTAGGTGGACTCCAAGGAAACCGGGACCCGCTCAAGCCGCTGACCTTTCGGAGCCGCGGGGTCGTGCAAGCCACCCGCCCCAGGCTCACATTTCGCAAGGTCACATCGCTTCACGCGCTACGCCGTGATCTCGTTCGGGCCCAAGCCCAGGACGAGCCGGCGCTCGTCGATTTCTCGGCCAGTTGGTGCGTTGTCTGCACGCGTCTACGGCGCGAGACCTTCGCGAACCCCAAGGTCCGGCGTGCTGTGCGCGGCTTTATGTTAATAGAGGCCGATGTAACCCGGGACAATGCCGCCACCCGTACCCTGAAACGGCATTTCGGCATCTTCGGACCACCCGCTGTTCTATTCTTCTCGGCCCTCGGGAAACCGGTCACCCGCTTAGACTTTTACGGCTACAAGGGGCCAAACCGGATGGTACGTTTAGCCCACGAGGTCAAACACGCATGAGCAAGAGGATACATTCGCTCTGGGCGGTCCTGGTCGTCATGGCTTTAGTCAGCGGCTATTTTCTCGGGACGCGCTTTCCTCACGTTCTCCAAGGTCACCACCGCCCGGCCAACACCCGCATACCGCGTTTTCGATTCGCGCTTCCGAACCTAGCGGGCCGAACGCGTTCCTTGTCGCACTGGCCAGCCAAGGTCTACCTCGTCAATTTCTGGGCACCGTGGTGCGGACCCTGCCGCGCCGAGATTCCGCTTCTGGTCCGGATCGCGCAGCAGGATAAGCGCCGGGGCCTTGTGGTGGTGGGCATCGCCTTGGACCGGAAAAAATCGGTGGCCCGATTCATCCATAACCATGGCGTCTCTTATCCGGTGGTCTTAGGGGGTTCGCAGGGTTTGGCGATGCTGGCGGAATTCGGCGATATGCAGGGCGCGATCCCGTTTAGCTTATTTGTCGACCGCCACGGGCGGATCCTCACTGGCCGCCTGGGGTCATTTAGTCCACGGGCGCTTCAGGCCGATACCGCGTACGCGCTCAAGCACCGCTAATTTACCGTGAATTGCGTCGAAAAGCGGCCAACTGGACAAAAACAAGAGGCCGGGGCACAATGCCCGAACCGGGGACGTCCCGGCAGGATCGTCATGGCTGAGCTGCTCGTACTAAACGGCCCCAACCTCAATCTCCTTGGCGCGCGAGAACCCCGACATTATGGGGCCACTTCTCTCGCCGCCATCGAGAACCGTCTGAGCACGCTCGCCGCCGAAACGTCTCATTCCATCGCATTCCTGCAGGCCAATGCCGAACACGAACTCGTGGCCCGTATCCACGAGGCGGCCCACGACGGCACCCGCTTTATCGTCTTTAACCCGGCCGCCTTCACCCATACGAGCGTCGCCCTGCGTGACGCCTTGGTGGCCGTGGGACTTCCTTTTATCGAGGTCCATCTTTCCAATATCTACGCCCGCGAGGCATTTCGGCAACACTCGTATTTTTCTGATGTCGCAGCCGGCGTCATAAGCGGCCTCGGCGCTCTTGGCTACGAACTGGCCTTAACAGCGGCCATCTCCCATCTGCAATCTAGGTGAATATCCTGTGGACATCCGCAAAGTCAAAAAACTTATAGAAATGCTCGAGGCCTCCAACCTAGGAGAGCTTGAGATTCGCGAAGGGGAGGAATCGATCCGCATCAGTCGCGGGACGTCAGCCGCGGCGGTCGCGGCTCCTTTGGCGGCCGCGCCTCCACCGCCCCCCGTCTCCAGCACCAGCACCCCGGCCATCAGCACGCCGCCCCAGAACGGACACCCGGTGTTGTCGCCCATGGTGGGCACGTTCTACCGCGCGCCGTCACCTGACTCCCAACCGTTTGTGGAGATCGGAGCCACGGTAAGCGTGGGCGACCCGCTTTGTATTATCGAGGCCATGAAGATGCTAAACGAGATTGAGGCCGACCGCGCCGGGATCGTGCGTGCCATCCTCAAGGAAAATGGCCAGCCGGTCGAGTACGGCGAGACCTTGTTTGTGATCGAGTAGGCCCATGATCGAGAAGGTCGTCATTGCGAATCGCGGGGAAATCGCCCTGCGTATACAGCGCGCCTGCCGGGCGCTGGGAATTAAGACGGTAGCGCTTCATTCCGAGGCAGACCGAGACGCGAAGTATGTCCGACTGGCAGACGAGTCGGTGTGCATCGGTCCCGCTGCAGCCGCTAAAAGTTACCTCAACATTCCGGCCGTCATCAGTGCCGCCGAGGTCACGGACGCAGTGGCCATCCACCCGGGCTACGGTTTTTTGTCCGAAAATGCCGACTTTGCCGAGCGCGTCGAACAAAGCGGGTTTATCTTCATAGGACCCCGCCCGGAAACCATACGCCTCATGGGTGACAAAATTTCGGCGATCCGCGCCATGAAAGAGGCGGGAGTGCCGTGCGTGCCCGGTTCCGACGGACCCCTCGATGACGACGAGGGCCGTACACTCGGCATCGCGCGGTCTATCGGCTATCCCATACTCATCAAGGCCACCGGCGGCGGCGGCGGCAAGGGAATGCGGGTCGTACACTCGGAGGCCGCGCTTTTAAGCTCTCTCGCCATGACCCGCGCCGAGGCGAAGGCGGCCTTCAACAACGATATCGTGTACATGGAGAAATATCTGGAGAAGCCGCGCCATATCGAGTTCCAGGTACTCGCCGACGAGCATGGCCACGCCATCCACCTGGGCGAACGCGACTGCTCCCTGCAACGCCGTAACCAAAAGGTTATAGAGGAGTCTCCAGCCCCCAATATCTCCCGGGAGGTCCGTGCACGCATGGGTCAGCTGTGCGTAGAGGCCTGTCAACGCATCGGCTATCGGGGCGCGGGGACATTTGAGTTTCTGTACGAAAACGGGCAGTTTTACTTTATAGAAATGAACACGCGCGTACAGGTCGAGCACCCAGTGACGGAATTTGTGACGGGTGTCGACATCGTACAGCAACAAATCCTGATCGCTTCGGGCGAACACTTACGCTATCGGCAAGAGGATATTCAGCTGCGCGGGCATGCCATGGAGTGTCGCATCAACGCCGAAGACCCGGTCACCTTCATGCCCTCACCCGGACGTATTACTCAGTACCATCAACCGGGTGGTCCCGGTATTCGTGTCGACTCGCACATCTACAACAATTATGTCGTGCCCCCATACTACGACTCCATGATCGGCAAGGTTGTGGCTTATGGGGACACCCGGGGCATCGCCATGGCGCGGTTGCGGATCGCTTTAAGCGAGATGGTAGTGGATGGGATCAAGACCAATATCCCGCTCCACCAGTTGCTGTTGAACGACGCCTTGTTCCAGGCGGGGCCGGTCGATATCCACTATCTCGAGGGACGACTCAAGGCATGAGGATCCGGCCCTGAGCCTTGAACTCACCCTGACAGTTCCCGGAACACGGGCCGATGTCATAGGCCAGTTGCTCGAAGCCGGCGGCGCATACGCCTTGCGTTTCGAGGAGGCAGGCGGCCCCGCCCTCTACGACGAGGGGCTTGCGGGTGAACCGCGCTATTGGCCAAAGACCAGCGTGGTGGCGTTTTTTTTGAGTCAGGCAGCGGCCGATTTTGCGGTCCACATATTACAGGAAGAAGGCGTCGACATTGGCATGAGGACTGTGGCCGATGAGGGCTGGGAGAGCCTCATGCGCTTGGCTTGGCAGCCCTTCGCTATCCTTGACGATCTCTGGATTTACCCAAACGACAGAGAGGCACCGGCCGAACACTGCGCTATTCACCTCGATCCAGGGCTCGCCTTCGGCACTGGCACGCATCCTACGACCCGCCTGTGCTTGCAATGGCTCTACCAGTCCCTGAAAGAACGCGATGCCGCTAACATGACCGTGTTGGACTTCGGCTGCGGGTCGGGCATTCTCGCCATTGCTGCCTTACGGCTCGGCGCCGCACACGCCCTGGCCATCGACGTCGACCCGCTCGCCCTCGAGTCGGCGCAGCATAATGCCGCGCGCAACGGCGTAGGGGGCCGTATAGAGACGCGGTTTCCCCCACTTCCGGCCGACAAACGGTTTGATCTTGTGGTGGCCAATATTCTGGCGGAGCCGCTGATCGCGCATAAGGCTAGCCTTTGCCGGGCGTTAACGCCCGGCGGGCGTCTGGCCTTGTCGGGTATCCTCGAAGACCAAGTAGAGCGCGTCCGGAGCGCCTTTCCCGAGTTTGATTTGACGCTTAAAACCGACGAGGACTGGTGTCTCCTTGAAGGCGGGCTGGGATGATTCTTACGCAATGCCCCTCCTGTCGCACACTGTTTCGCCTTGACGAGGAGGGGCTGGATGCCTGCGGCGGTGCAGTCCGTTGCGGGCAGTGCGGCGCGGTGTTTCAGGCTGATGTCTACCGTATCAACGAAGGCACCACCACAAACGCGCCTCCCGCCTCCCGCCCCCGCAGGCGCTGGCCGCTTGTCTCGCTCGCAGCCCTTCTGACCTTAACGCTGGCGACCCAGACCCTCTATATGACACGCACCCGTATCGCGAGTCTTGGCTTCATGCGCCCCGCCGTCCGCGCCTTGTGCGGACAGGGACGTTGTCGCCTCCGTCATCCCACGGCCCTAGGGGATTATCGCCTTGGCCATCCGCAAGTGGACCTGGGGGCTAAAAGGGGTCTTCTCCATATTCGCGCGGAACTCATCAATGAGGCCCCTTTTCGCCAGTCTTTGCCGCTTTTGTCCATCACTCTCCTCGGGCCATCCCATGTGATTCTCGCCCGCGCCAACTATGGCGGACAAGCGTATCTCCGCCGCCCCCGGACGAGCCTAGGGCCGCAAAAGGCAGCGCGAGTACAGCTCTTGCTCCAGATCCCTGCGAACGCATCAGGTTACCGATTGGCCTTATTTCCGACCCGTCAAGGATAGGCCTCCCCGTTGCCGGGATTTCTCGGTATGATGGTCGCCTTCCCGGACACGACTCATGCGCATCGGACCTTACAGCCTCAAAAACACGCTTTTCGTGGCCCCCATGGCCGGGGTTACAGATCGGCCCTTTCGCGTGCTCTGCCGGCAGCTTGGCGCTGGGATGGCGGTATCGGAAATGGTGGCCTCGAACTCCTTGCTCTACGGCTCCGAGAAGACCCGCCGGCGCGCCGACCACGCCGGTGAGCCAGAACCCAAGTCGATACAGATCGCTGGCGCAGAACCCGCCATGTTGGCACAAGCGGCCCGCTACAACGTGGACCACGGCGCTCAGATTATCGACATCAATATGGGCTGCCCCGCGAAGAAGGTCTGCAACGTCATGGCCGGGTCGGCCTTGTTACGGGACCCGAGCTTAGTCGAGCGGCTGCTGTTAGCGGTCGTTCGAGCCGTCGATGTCCCGGTTACTCTCAAGATTCGCACCGGCTGGGACCGGGACCACCGCAACGGCGTGGCCATTGCCGAGCTAGCCGAGGCGTGCGGCGTGGCCTTGCTCGCGGTCCACGGGCGCACGCGGTCTTGCTTCTTCGAGGGCGCGGCGGAATACGAGACCATCGCCGCGATAAAGGCCGCCGTCAAGATTCCGGTGATTGCGAATGGAGACATTGATAGCCCGGAAAAGGCCAAGATGGTCCTCGACGTAACGGGCGCCGATGGCCTTATGATTGGGCGCGCGGCCCAGGGGCGGCCGTGGATCTTCCGCGAGATCGACCACTTTTTAAAGACCGGGGAGAAGCTCCCTCCCCCAAGCCGCGAAGAACTTTACCGCGTACTTATGGGTCACCTCGAGACGCTTTATGCGTTCTACGGAGAGCACACCGGCGTACGTGTGGCACGCAAACACATCGGCTGGTACAGCAAAGGTCTACACGGCGGGGCCAGTTTTCGGCATACGATCAACCAAGCCGAAACGATCTTGGAACAGAAACGTCTTTTGGAAACTTTCTTTATCCACAGCTTTGAAGGACTGGCGGCATGACCGACGACTCGCATGTCAAGACCGGCCAGGGCCCGCTCGCCAACTGCGTGCGCCATGCCATCGAGCGTTACTTTAAGGATCTCCATGGCCAGTGCCCGGGTACGGCCTTGTATGAGCAGGTCATGGCCCAAGTCGAGGCCCCGCTCGTCGAGGCAGTCATGCGCCACGTCAACTACAACCAATGCCAGGCGGCTAAGATCCTTGGCATCAACCGCAATACGCTCAGAAAGAAGCTATTGGCCTACGGCCTTAATGGGCGTTCGGAAACTCTTTCCTCCTTATCCAGCGAAAATCTTCCATGAAAAAAGCCCTTATTAGCGTGTCGGATAAGACTGGCATCATCGATCTTGCGCGGGCGCTTACGGCCGCTCGCGTCGAGATCCTCTCCACCGGAGGAACCGCCGCATTGTTGGTGTCGGCAGACATTCCGGTTACCGACGTGGCAACCTACACGGGCTTTCCGGAAATGCTCGACGGGCGCCTGAAGACCCTGCACCCACGCATCCACGGGGGGCTTTTAGGACGACCGAATCGACCCAGCGATCAAAAAGCGATGCATGCGGCGGGGATCGAGGGCATAGACCTTTTGGTCGTCAACCTCTACCCCTTCGAACGCACGAGCCAGGACCCACAGACGTCATTCGAGGAGGCCGTTGAGCAAATCGATATTGGGGGACCGGCCATGTTGCGGTCGGCGGCCAAGAACCACAACTACGTGATCCCGATCGTCGACAGCAGCGACTATACCCTCGTGATCAAAGCCCTGAGCGGCGAGACGCCCATCACGCCCGAGATCCGCCGCCGACTCGCGGCCAAGGTCTTTGCCCATACGTCCCGCTACGATGGCCTCATAGCCCGCTACTTGAGTGGCGCGAGCGAGGCGGCAGACGAGTTTCCGGATATTCTACGGCTGTCGTTTACGAAGCGCTTCTCCATGCGCTATGGGGAAAACCCCCACCAACGGGCGGCCTTTTACGAGGAGCCGGGGGCAAGCGTCGCGTCAATCGCCCAGGCCTCCAAGATCCAGGGCAAAGAGCTTTCGTTTAACAATATGACCGATGCCGATGCCGCCTTGGAATGCGTACGCGCCTTCGCGGAACCGGCCTGCATCATCGTAAAGCACGCGAACCCCTGCGGCGGGGCCCTGGGGGCCGATATCCGTGAGGCCTACGAACGGGCCTATGCCACAGACCCGACATCGGCATTCGGGGGCATCATCGCCTTCAACCGGGCCCTCGATGAAGAGACAGCCTCCGCCATCCTCAGCAGGCAATTTGTCGAAGTGATCATAAGCCCCGAAGTGAGCACCGGGGCCGCACGACTTCTCGCCGGAAAGCCCAATATACGAGTCCTGGTCGTCAGCATGAACCAGGCCATGCACAACAGCCTCGATTATCGGCGCGTGAGCGGAGGCCTTTTGGTGCAGGACCGCGATACCCCGGAGACCGAAATCGCGCTGACCTTGGTCAGCAAACGCGCGCCGCGCGCGGATGAACAGCGCGACCTCGTGTTCGCCTGGCGCATCGCCCAGTTCGTCAAATCCAATGCGATCGTGTTCGCGCGCGATGGACGGACGATAGGCATAGGCGCCGGGCAAATGAGCCGCGTCGACAGCGCGCGCGTGGCGGTCTGGAAGGCTCAGGAGGCGGGGCTTTCCGTAGTCGGCACAGTCATGGCATCGGACGCCTATTTTCCGTTTCGGGATGGCCTTGATAGCGCCGCCAAGGCCGGCGTGACCGCAGTTATTCAGCCTGGCGGCTCGGTACGCGACCCCGAAGTGATCGCGGCCGCCTGTGAGCACGACATCGCGATGGTCTTTACCGGCCGCCGCCACTTTCGGCATTGACCATGAAAATTATGATCGTGGGCTCGGGCGGACGGGAACATGCGCTGGCGTGGAAAATCGCCTGCTCGCCACGCGTCTCTGAGGTTCTGGTAGCACCCGGGAACGCTGGCACGGCCTTGGAAGCGAAGACCCGCAACCTCCCCTTGGCCATAGACGACTTCGACGGGCTTGTAGCGGCGGCCAAAAAGGAGGGCGTGGCCTTCACTGTCGTCGGACCGGAGGCGCCGCTGGTCGCGGGCATCGTCGATCGGTTCGAAGACGAAGGGCTCCTCTGTCTCGGACCTACGGCGGCCGCCGCACAGCTTGAGGGTTCCAAAAGCCATGCGAAGGCCTTCCTCGCCCGTCATGGCATTCCCACCGCGGGTTACCACAGCTTTACCGACCTGAAAACCGCCCAGCGTTATCTCGCTGATCATCCCGGCCCTCAAGTCGTCAAGGCCGACGGGCTAGCCGCTGGCAAAGGGGTCGTCGTCGCTGACGATTCGGCGGCGGCGAACGCGGCGGCAGCGAGCATGCTGGCCGGGGCCTTTGGCGCGGCTGGCGCAAAGATTGTTATCGAAGAGCGCCTTACGGGCGTGGAGGCGAGTTTCATCGTGCTTGCCGACGGGCTGCGTTATGTGGCCTTCCCCACATCCGAAGACCATAAGCGCCGGGATGACGGCGACCAAGGACCGAACACCGGCGGCATGGGCGCGTTTTCGCCGGCATCGGCTGTGACAGCGGACCTGGAAGGGACGATACGCCGGACTATTATCGAGCCGACTTTGCGTGGACTTGCCGCCGACGGCCATCACTACCGAGGTTTTTTGTACGCAGGCCTCATGATCACAGACGTTGGACCCAAGGTCCTCGAGTTTAACTGCCGGTTCGGAGATCCCGAGACTCAGCCCTTGATGATGCGTCTCAAATCCGACCTCGTGGCGCTTATTGAAGCGACCTTCTCGGGCCGCTTGTCCGAAGAACTTGTGGAATTCGATCCGCACCCCGCGCTGTGCGTGGTGTTGGCGGCCCCCGGCTATCCGGGGCCGGTCCGTGAAGGCGATGAGATCACGGGGCTTGATCATGAGGATTCGGACACTCGTGTCTTTCATGGCGGGACCCGCGCCGAAAATGGGCGGATCGTCTCTTGCGGCGGGCGCGTGCTTGGGGTCACAAGCCTCGGGGACACCATGGAGCAGGCGCGGGACCGTGCCTATCAACGCGTTCGGACCATAGGCTTTCCCGGTGCCCTCTATCGTCGGGATATCGGTCAACGTTTTGGTGGTGGTTCTTGATCGCGGCGGGGGCAGGGCGATCCTGTCGCCGCCGGGAGTCACGGGCTCGGCCGAGTTTACGACGCAGCCTGCGGGACGTCAGCGCGATCGTGCGCCGCGGCGGGGTCGTGGGCTACGCCGTCGAGGCCTGCTTCGGGCTTGGTTGCGACCCCCGCAATCGGCGCGCCGTACAACGCCTTCTGCGCCTCAAAAGGCGGCCGGCCGCCAAAGGCCTTATCCTGATCGCGAACCGTGCCGAGGCCTTGCAGTACTACACGAAGGAACTGTCGGCGCGGGTCCTTTCAACCTGGCCTGGTCCGCACACTTGGCTTGTCGAGGCGCGCCCCGCGCTGCCTGCCATCGTGCGCGGCCGCCATACTACGGTGGCCGTGCGCGTGACGGCACATAGCCAAGCGGCGCAACTCGCGCGTCTGTCTGGTGGCACACTGATTTCGACCAGCGCCAATCGCGCCCACCAAAAACCCACACGTCACTATCGGGATCTGTGCCGACGATTTGGGCGTGATTTGGACGCGATTCTGGTAGGACGCATAGGAACGTTGGCCAAACCGACCCCGATCCGGGATGCCCGTAGCGGGCGCACTATTCGAGCATGAGCGCGTGGCGGGACGAAATCGCCAACTACCTGCGCTCGCTACAAGATGAGATCTGCGAGCGTGTAGCGGCCCTTGAGGGCCACGGCCAGAGCTTTCTTGAAGAGTGCTGGGATCGGCCGGAGGGCGGCGGGGGCCGATCGCGGGTCTTGACGGGCGCGGTATTTGAGCAGGCGGGCGTGAATTTTTCGCACGTCTTCGGCGCGCGCCTGCCACCGTCTGCCACCAAGCTGCGTCCGGATCTCGAGGGCACGGCCTTTCACGCGCTGGGTCTGTCGCTTGTGATCCACCCGCGCAATCCTTATGTGCCCACGACTCATTGCAATCTTCGTTACTTTGAGGCGCTTACCGAGCCCGTGACCTGGTGGTTCGGAGGGGGGTTCGACCTGACTCCCTACTACGGCTTCGGTGCCGATGCTCGCCACTGGCACACACTTGCGCACGACGCCTGCCGGAACTATGAAAGCACCTGTTACGAACGCTACAAGGCATGGTGCGACGACTATTTCTTTATCAAACACCGCAATGAGCCGCGCGGTATCGGGGGCTTATTCTTCGATGATGTTAATAGCGGCGACTTCGCCCGCGACTTTGCGTTCGTGCAGAGCGTGGGCAACCACTTTTTGAAGGCCTACTTACCGATTGTTGAAAAACGCAAAGAGACGCCTTATGGCGAACGGGAGCGCGACTTTCAACTCTACCGGAGAGGACGCTACATCGAATTCAACTTGGTGTACGATCGCGGGACACTCTTTGGACTCCAGTCCGGGGGTCGGACCGAATCGATCCTGATGTCACTGCCGCCCGAGGTGCGCTTCCGCTATAACTGGCACCCAGAGCCCGGCACACCGGAGGCCGCGCTTTATGAGATATACCTCAAACCCCGCAACTGGCTCACTTGGCCAGACTAAGGCCTATACTCTAGAGATGAGGGCTGGTCGTTGCCGTTAAGAGGAATAGGAATCGCGCTGTTTTTGGTCGCGGTCGCGTTGTCCGGTCAAAGCGCCTATGCCCGCACGGAGCCCGCGGGAGTCTGGGCGCGGCTCAAGGAAGCGGCGGTGATTCCAGAAGGCGTCGGGGCCAAACGTCTCTATGTCTTTTTCGATCCCGACTGCCCGTATTGCCATGAGTTATACGAGAGTCTCCAACCGCTGATCGGACCGAAAGGGCTAGAGGTTGGGTGGCTTCCGGTCGGCATCCTTAAATTATCGAGCTTCGGCAAGGCCGCTCATCTTTTGGAGGCCAAGAACCCCGGCATCGCGCTCGCGCGCGCCGAGAGCGGGTATCGAGATGGGCGCGGTCTGGCGGTGACACCGAGGCGGGCAACCTTTAAAGTCGGCGCAGGTCTTGTGCGCAACGCGCGCTTATTAAATACCGTGCGCGGCAACGGCGTGCCTTTTCTCGTCTATAAAGATCAGGAGGGGCGGGTGCAAGCCGTGATCGGTGATCCGCCGCAGCGGGCGCTTTTGCGCATCATCGCGCGCATAAAGGCCGGGGTCACAGCGAGACAAAAAAGGGCAGCGCCATAAAGGCTAGACTTCCGAGCGTAAGCCATACGGCCTGGGAAACGAACATCGGGAAAACCATGAGTGCGACACCACTCAAAAGCGCAAGACCATGTCGCTGCTTGCGCCCGTATACGAAATAGGCGGAACCAATCGTGCCAAAAATAAGACCGAGCATGAGATCCATAACGCGCTTCCTCTGTCGCCCGCCCGGGAGCCGATGGCAAGCCTTGGGCCTTTTGTGGTTCGTTCCGGGACTCTGGCAAACGCCAGCCCTGCTCGTTCTTGAACACGTCCATAACGGGCAGAACATTGACTGGACGGTGCCCGCTCAATCCGGCCAGTATGCAGCGCCGGTTCAAGGTCTCACGGTCTCGGGCTGGACCATTGCCCCCGGCGCCACTGTAAGCGGTGCCGAACCGCCAGACCGAATAATTAGATTTTATATCCAAGGACGGATCAAGCCGAAACTCTTATGTTTGGTGGATGTGCGCTATTTTCCTTTAGGCAATCGCTGGCAGCCCTATTATCGCATGGACGAGGAGATGTTCTTTACCCATAAAAACGGCCGCTGGCTGCCGCTTACCATGATGAACGGCGTACCGGCTCTCGTCACCTATACCCCGATCGGCTTTGCTAACGCGTCAGGCTATTACCGAGCCTTCAGTTTCGCGCGCACGACCGGTCCCGTTACACTGGCCGGCTGGGACATCGAGCGGGAACAGGCAAACCCGTTCCCGGCGCCCTAGAAAAACCGGCCGTCTGAGCAAGCTACCGTCCTCGTCATGGCCGCCGAAGGTCGCGCGGTAGCGCAAGGCCGGAAGCAGGGCCGCGATGGGCCGCAGCACTTACAAACGAGGCAAGCGGCGCTTGTGAGCATGCGCCCGCCCCTTGAGCTGCGTTTTCTTCCCCCTCTCTAATATGGATCCCTGCCCACGCGCGGCAAGGGCATGGCCTCGAACTCGCCGTCGTGAGCGTGCTGCCGAAAAACCCACCAAGTCCTCGGCCACAGCATGCTCGAGGACCGCATAGTGTTTCGCGCGACAGCTGGCGCGGTAGCGCCAGGGCCGCCGGGTCACGTCAGCGGCCCTCCTTTTCACAGACCGACCAAGAACCCATTGGGGAGCCCCGGCTCAGGCCGGGGAGTGGGTCTTGAGCCAGTCCTTCAGGGCGGCATTCATGCGCGTCTGCCAGCCTTTGCCAGTGGCCTTAAAGGCTTCTACGACATCGGCGTCATACCGTAGTGTCAACGCCAGCTTGGGCGTTTCAGTCTTTGGACGGCCTCGGCGTACCAGCGTGCCGCCGACATACTCGTCTGCCTGTTCAAAGAATTCGTTAGTCAGTTCCGGCGCCTCATCCGGATCACTCCACTCGGGGGGGTGTACCGTGCTTGTTCGCGTTCACTGGCTTTCCTCACGCTGATGATGCGGCGCGCTTCGCCGCGGGGCGTCCAGACCACGACCACCATCCGACCATCCAGCTTTCCGACCGTGATGGTGCGCGGCTCGCTATAGTCCTCGCGGGTGTCTTCGGCGATGAAGTGCCGCCCCGCAAACACTTCCTCAGTACGGCCAAAATCCAGACCCCGTTCAGCCATGGTCTTGTCACGCTTGTCAGGATCGAAATCGATCTGCATAGAATTATGTGTAGTTACAATAATTGGCGCGGTCACGTCATTATGGTCGCCACCCATACCTGCCGGGCACAGTTTTAACCATGAGTTGCTCTTCGCTGACGAGGATCAAGCGGCCAAGGCCACCTGTGAGGTCGCTGCGGCGCAACGTTCGGCGGGAGCGAAAGCGAAGATCGCGCATCGCGCACCACAAGGGTAGAACTTATGTCAAAACCCGTGATGCCGCGAGAACTCTACGCGAACAGGATCTCGCGGTAGCGGCGAAAGAATGCCACGCAGGCAAGCTTGCGATCGAGAGGGGACTGGAAACCTAAGGCGAACGCCTGCTGGGCCTTCACCATGAGCAGCCGCGCCTGTTTGAGTCGCGTTTCGGCGCCCTTCAGGCGCCGGCCGCGCCATTCGGTCACGAGCGACTCGGTGAGGAATGTCTTAGGGTTAGGCGGCCACGAAGTCCGGCAACTTGGACGCCTTAGCGTCAAAGGCAGCGGTTGCCCGGCATCCGAGCCGCCGATTTTTGGCGCCAATCAGACAGTCCGCGAAGTCGGCAGCACTATCCTTCCAAAGGAAAAGCGCCTGTTCCACGGCGGGCTCGTCCTCGAATTGAACGTCCGCCGCATCCAGCAAGCCCGACAGGGCTTTGATGATCTGATGCTTCGACACCGCATATCGGCTGCGGAGCACCCATTCAGTTTCCATAATCACTAACTGATTGACGAAAACACAGCGACCTGTAGAGACTTCTCGTTTGATCAGTCTGCGTGCCCTTTCGAACTGGACCTCGTCATCCCGCACCAGAAAACGGACCAGCACGTTGGTGTCGATTCCCAGCATCAGCGTGACAGTTGCTCAACCGGAACTGGCTTGCGCCCTTTCTTATGCAGCACGCCTGCCAGTTCGGCGAGGCTCTTGCTCTTCAAACGCAGGACCACGGTGCCATCTGGCATCAAAGTGAAGGTCATTCGATCTCCAGCTTTCATGTGAAGACCATCCCTAATTTCCTTAGGGATGGTCGTTTGACCCTTGCTGGTCAATGTGGCTTCGATGTTCATCGCATAGTCCTCGCGTCCTTACCAAGCCAATTATAGTAAGGATCGTGAAGAAAGGCAATTAGGCGATGCGTGTGAAGGTCTGGAGACAGCACCCCGGGCTGCTGCTGTGAGCGTGATTCCTGCGTCGGAAAGAGCCCACAAACATACGACAAAAATCCCACACTGAGCCCTGGAAAATAGGTTATTGAAGGGTTGTTCAATGGGTTGTGCCCGTCAGGTTATGCACATTCCTTCCTGAGGTATGGAGCTTAAAAACTAAAACCCGCGACTCAGTAAGGTAAGAAGGAATTCTACGGCCTCGAAGTGCTGTAAGGCCTCGGGTATCGTGCGCCCCCAGGCGGTGACGCCATGGTCGCGCACGATGAGCGCCGGCAAGGCATCGGGGTTCGCCTGCAAAAACCCTTCGGTCAAGTCACCTATGCGAGCAACCTGCGCGTGATTGGGGAAAATGGGCAAAGTTGTCTCGGTGTTGTCGTCCCAAACCCCTAAAGCCTTGATCATTTCAACACGGGGCAGAATCAAATGATCGCCAGACCGGGAAGCGAGCACGGCCGCCACCGAGTGACCATGAAGGCAGGCGCCGACCGATTGTCCTCGAACCTGATAGATTGCGGCGTGGATACTGGCCTCGGCCGAGGGGTGGGCCGCCGGATCAGCGCGCTCCAGAATAGTGCCGTCGGCGATCTTGAGGCGCACGAATTGTTCGGCCGTCAAAGTGCCCTTGTTGACGCCGCTCCCCGTAATCCAAAACGAATCCGCATCGGCGCGCGCACTTAAGTTACCGGCCGTAGCCCACATCCAACCACGCTCATAGAATTGACGCCCGACCAGGGCGAGATGGGTGCGCGGATCCTTGGCCATTGACTAGCCGGTGGCCATGGCGGCAAAAAAGGCCGCGATTGCGGCCTTGGGACCTTCGGCAAAATCAAAGATCGCTGAGCCCGCGTTGATCACGAGGTCATTGCCGTAATCCTGTCTCAAGGCCGGCACGATCTCGGGCTTGATGCCAGCTGAGGGGCCCGGAAAGACACGCGGCCAATCTCCGTCCCGCTCGCGCAAGGCTGTGATGATATGGTTTTCGTCGTCGGCGGAGAAGGGCAGGGACCCGAACCGGGCGGGATGGAGCACGATGTCGGCGCCAGCCCGGCGCATGAGTTTACCGAGCACGAGGCGATAGTCGATCCCATGGTCGGGGGCCAGACTAAAGGCCCCGGCCAGCGCTGGGTGGGCCACCAAAGGGACGCCGATCGCGGGATCGGCGGCCAAGGCCTCAAGCAGGGGGTAACCGTAAACAAGCACATTGACGAGCAGGGCGTTGGCGCCTTCGGCGACCAAGGCGCGGGCCTGGGCCAAGAGTCGATCGGCGCGTCCCGTCACATTGACCGCGTAAAGGAAATCGCGGCCGCGACGGTCGCGCATCGCTTCGACCAGGGGCCGACAAGCCCGCCAACGCGCAAGCGTCGGGGCGGAAGTGAGGTTGCCGAGGATCTCATCGTCTTTGATGAGATCAAGCTCGGTATCGGCCACGCTTTGGATAAGCTCGGCGTGGTCGTGCGCATCAAGACCCAGGGCCGGCTTAAAAATGGCCATCAACAGCGGTCGGTGGGGAACGCCGACCTTGGCCCTTATGCCATCTATACCAAAGCGCGGGCGCGTGCCCACATCCTCAGGGAGGCTCAGGTCGATAAGCCTTGCCGGTCCCGCGAGGCTGTACTTGCCGAACACCATGGTGAGCAACGTGCCGATATCGCGCTCGGTATTCGCGGTCGGAAAGGACACCGTGGCGAAACTCTCGTGTTCGCTCGCCGTCACGTTCAGCACTTCCCCGCGACAGGCGGCGAGGGCGGCCTCGCGGCCTGCAAAGCGCGCGCCGGTGCTCCCGAGAGTTTGGCCGATCGCTATGATCTCGGCCTGCTTTTGCGCGTCGATGCCGGATGGGAATCGGTAGGTCGCAAGAATGGCGGCGGGATGACTCGACAAGTGCCGTGTCACGCCAGGGCAACGGCCGTGTTCGTGTACACAGGGACCCAGCCTTCTTTATCGATAAAATAACGAACGGCCTTGATACGCGGGGAGTCACCCATCACGAACCAGTGCTCGGTACGCGCTGGCACATTGATGTAATCGCCGGGGCCTACCTTAAGCAGCATCTGGTCCCCCGTCGCCGTCACGAACCCAAAGTAGCCGGCGCCGTCTAGGATGTAGCGCACCTCGTCATCCTCGTGATAATGAATATCCGCGAACTTGGCGAGCGCAAGAGAGAGATCCGGGATGTCCTCATGCAACACGATGAGGTCACGGGCCTCGTAGCCGAATTCTTCCTGCAAGGACCGAAAACGATGATCGACAAGACCCAGAAGTTCGTCTTGTTCGTCCGCCGAAAGCGTCTTCGTGGTTCGTAACTCGGTAGCGCGGGGACCATCGGGCAGGGACCAGTAGTGAAGAGCAACGCCAAGCGGCGTGAGATGCTCTGCTATCGCCCGGGGCTCGGTGACACGTGATCCGTCCTGCAAGCGCAACTCGGCCATTTCTCTGTTCCTCTAACCTAGCACGGGTTTTTCAGGCAACTTCTTACCGCGAGGGCGCACCGGTGCTGCGGAACTCTGAACCGGCGACGCGCTCTGGGGGGCAGGGGCTGCTGGAGCCGACTTTGGGTGTTCCGACGCTCCCCGCGGGCGCACGTTCTGGGTGTGTGGACGGCGCTCAGGCCGGCCACGCGACCCCGAACCCGTAGACCCCCCCGAACGCGAGCGCGGTTTCACGCGTTCGCTACGGGGCGCGAATACCGGCCGCTTAAGTTCGACCAAGAGGTCATCGGTCACATGGATCACCGGGATCTTGTGTCCGATATAGGCCTCGATATCGAGCAAAGAGAAGGCGTACTCGTCACAGGCCAAACTGATGGCTTCGCCGGTGGCGCCGGCTCGCGCCGTACGGCCTATGCGGTGGACATAGTCCTCGGCATCCTGCGGCAGGTCGTAGTTAAAAACGTGGCTCACATCGGTGATATGGAGCCCGCGCGCTGCGACATCCGTCGCCACCAACACCGGAAACCGCCCGCTTTGGAAATCGGCGAGGAGACTTTGGCGCTTTTGCTGGGGCACATCGCCAGACAACACCGCCGAGGGAAAGTCGTTCGCGGTAAGCCAGCCCTGAACGCGTTCGGCCACATGCTTGGTGTTCGTAAAGACCAGGGCACGATTGACCTGCTCGCGGCGCAAGAGGCCGACCAGAACCGGCAACTTCTCTTCTTGCCCGAGATGGAAAAGCCGCTCACAAACCCGCTCGGCGGTCATTTTTTCCGACTCGATCTGCACGAGCTCGGGGTTGTTCATGTGCTCGTATGCGAGCTCTATGACCCGGTAGGAAAGGGTCGCGGAGAACAACATGCTCAAACGTTCGGCAGGCGGCGGCATACGATGGAATAGATAACGGATGTCCTTGATGAACCCCAGATCAAACATCCGATCGGCCTCGTCTAAGACCATAACCTGGAGGGCCCGCAGATCGAAGACGTGTTGCTTGAAGTAATCGATGAGTCGGCCGGGGGTCCCGATCAAAATGTCGACCCCTTCCTCGATACCTCGACGTTGCGTCTCGTAGCCGGTCCCGCCATAGGCCAGCTGCAAACTGAGCCCGCACTCTTGACCCAGAACAAGCGCGTCTTTATGGATTTGAATCGCGAGCTCACGGGTGGGCGCCAAGATGAGTGCGCGGGGCTGGTTCGGCCGACGGTCGGGAGACGGCTGGGATAAGAGAAGCCGGTTAAAGACGGCCAGCAAAAAGGCCGCGGTCTTGCCCGTACCCGTCTGCGCTTGACCGGCCACGTCAAAGCCCGCCAGGGCCTTGGGCAAGGTGGCGGCCTGTATCGGCGTGCAGTAAGTAAAGCCTGCCTTAAGAACGCCCGCTAAAACGGATTCGGGCAACCCAAGGTCGGAGAAAGCCTGGTTACTGAGGTGGGTGTTGTCCATTAATGGGTTACAATAGCAAAAACAGACGGCAAGGGGAACATCTTGCGACATCTTGCCAACCGGGGCCGGTTCTGTCCACAATAGCTCTACTGCAGCCAGTTCCTCTCAATCGACGATTCTCAACATCAACAGCTGGGGCCAACACATGAGCCAAGGCATTATTTACGTGACCGACGACACCTTTCAGGAGGCCGTGCTGAACGCCGCCGGTCCCGTGTTAGTGGATTACTGGGCCGAGTGGTGCGGGCCTTGCAAAATGATCGCGCCGGTGTTGGAGGAAGTGGCGCGTGACTACAAGGACAAGCTCACCATCGCGAAACTCAATATCGACGAAAACCCGGCGACCCCCCCTAAATACGGGATTCGCGGCATACCGACACTCATGCTGTTTAAAAACGGAAGTATCGAGGCCACCAAGGTCGGTGCGGTATCGAAATCCCAGTTGGCGGCCTTTCTGGACGACAATCTGTAAGATGGGCGCCTTGGTTGCTGCCGCTACTAGACGTTGGGCAACCAAGGTGCTAAGGTTATCTGGTAGGAAGCGCGGTTCCCCTTGCTTTCTCTTTTCTCAACCCCTTTTCTGATCAGGTCGCGGAATCATCCGCCGTTTCATGCCTGATGGTTTCTCAAAAAAATGACTATGCATCTTTCTGAATTGAAGCGAAAACCCGCCACCGAACTCGTGGAGATGGCGGTTGCCCTTGATCTCGAGGGCGGTAGCCGACTGCGCAAGCAAGACCTCATTTTCGCCATCCTGAAGGCCCAAGCCAAAAAGGGCGAGGACATCGTAGGCGAGGGCGTCGTGGAGATTCTCCAGGACGGCTTTGGATTTCTGCGATCGGCCGACAGCTCCTATCTCGCGGGTCCCGACGACATTTACGTCAGCCCAAGCCAGATACGACGGTTCAATTTGCGCACCGGCGACACAGTGACGGGCAATATTCGGCCACCAAAGGAATCCGAGCGTTATTTCGCGCTCCTGAAGGTCGAAAACATCAACTTTCAGCCGCCCGAAGAGGCTCGCAACAAAGTCCTCTTCGAAAACCTGACACCACTTCATCCACTGACCCGCCTCAAGCTCGAACAAGCCAACGCCTCGGCGGAGAACCTCACTTCACGGGTCATAGATCTGATATCGCCTATCGGTAAAGGTCAGCGCGGCTTGGTCGTGTCGTCGCCCAAAAGCGGCAAAACGGTCATGCTGCAGCAGATCGCCCATTCGATCACGGCGAACCATCCGGAATGCGTCCTGATCGTCCTTCTGATCGACGAACGGCCAGAAGAGGT
>JAJYPQ010000245.1 GCA_021795255.1 Pseudomonadota bacterium | reverse complement strand
GCCCCCGCCCTGGGGATCGGGGTGCTGTTGCGCAACATCCTGATCGAACGCGAACCCCTCTACGCGCTGCACGAGTGGGCCGACCGGTTTGATGAGCCGCTCCTGGGGCTGCCCGCAGGCGCGGCGAGCCTCCTCAATGAGGATCGCGTGGGCCGCGCCCTCGATGCGTTGTTCCTGGCGGACCGCGCCGCCTTGTTGACGGATATCGTGGTGGGTGCCGTGCAGGCCTTCGATGTCGATTTGCGCGAGCTGCACAACGACAGTACGACCGTGACCTTCGCCGGGGACTACGCGGCGGCCACCGGGGGACCGATCCGGCAGCGGCCGACCCATCGCATCACGCATGGCCATAATAAAGACCATCGCCCGGACCTGAAGCAGTTGCTTTGGATACTCACGACCTCGGCCGATGGGGCCATACCCGTATGGGGCAGCACCGACCATGGGAATACGGCCGACAACCAGACCCATATCACGACCTGGAACACGCTCCGGCGCTTAGTCGGCAGCGCCCACTTCCTCTATGTCGCCGATGCCAAGCTCTGCGCGCGGGAGAATATGGCCCATATTGCTCGCGGTGAGGGGCGCTTTCTGACCATACTGCCCAAGACCCGGCGCGAGGACGGCTGGTTTCGCGATTGGCTGCAGGATCACACCCCGGAGTGGGTTGAGCTCGATCGTACGCAGAGCACGCGTCGCGGCGAAGGGGGCGATGGGGTCTACCGGGGTGTCGAGTCCCCCCGCCGCTCGGCGGAGGGCTATCGCATCCTCTGGATCTTCAGTTCCCTGAAGGCCGCCCAGGACCGCGCCGCCCGTCAGGCGGGTATCGACCGCGCCCTTGAGGCCCTCGAACACCTGCGCGAGCGCCTGGGCTCGCCGAAATCCCGGCTGACGACGCGCCGGCGTATCGAGGAGGCCATCGCTGCGATTCTCGCGACCGGCGAGACCCATCGCTGGATCGCAGTCACCGTGAGCACCGAGAACCACCATCAGTACACCCAGGCCGCGCCCGGCCGGCCCGGCAAGGACACGCAGTACGTCTGCAAGGCCCGGGAGCGCTTTGGCATCCGCTGGCAGATGCGCGGCGAGACCCTCGCCTATGATGATCGGACCGACGGGATCTTCCCGCTCATTACGAACGACGAGACCCTGTCCCTGCGCGAGGCGTTGGCGGCCTACAAACGCCAACCCTCCCTCGAGAAGCGTCATGAATAACTGAAAACCGTATTCGCGGCCATGCCGGTGAATTTAAAGAGCCACAGCCGCATCGAGGCCTTCCTGTTTCTCTACTTCGTGGCGTTGCTCGTGGAATCGCTGATCGAGCGCGAGTTGCGCCGCCGCATGAAGACACAGAATCTCGAGCCATTGCCGCTCTACCCTGAAGGTCGGCGCTGCCGGGCCCCCACCGCCGAGAGGGTCTTTGATGTCTTTCGCGATGTCCGTCGCCACCGACTCCAGCGACCCGATGGCACGGTACACCAGTGCTTCTATGACGAACTGACCGAACTCCAGCGTACCGTGTTGCAGCTACTGGGGTATTCACCCAAGGCGTATTTCAGTGCGGGAGAGGATCGCTAGGCGAGGGGAAAGTGGCTTCGGGAAATAGCGGGGATTTGACGCCCGAGAAGTGCGGAAAGTAGGCACCACTGTTCGTGAAACCGCCTTTCAGTTCACCATACGGTGATAATGCTCATGTGGCCCTTATAGCTAGGGACGTACCCTCTGTGTCAACGGCCGCCAGGAGCGGCCTCCTCGGGCCGCACAGGAACTATGGCTTGCCGTTGGCGAACCGCCGCGCGATACTTTGCTGAGAATGTCTTTAGCTTTGCGAAGAGCTGCTCCATCTGCGCCTTGCAATTTGGTGCCGTGCATCTTGCGGCATTGAGCTCCGCTGTCAAATGCATCAACTGTAAAAAGACCGCCGGTGGGCAATGCGACGCCTGACACCAGCTGAACATGCGCTGAACCACCAAGAATTCATTCAGGTTGATGCGCTCGGCGCGGGCCCATAGGTTACCCTGATCCGAAGCCCGTCCGAGATACAGAATGGCCTTATGGAGATTGCGGGGGACGCCGAGGCCGTGGATATAGCAAAATCCCAAATCCGCCTCGGCAATTTGGTCACCCACACGGGCCGCTCGCCGGTAGAGCGCGATCGCATGACGTCGCGACTTCGTCACGCAGACGCCGCGATCATACATTTGCCCCAAGACCGTCATACTTTGCGAAAACCCGTGTTGGATGCTGAGTCGGAGCCATCGCAATCCGGCGGCGCAATTTTGTTTGACTCCCTGGGCATAGACATAAGAGACCCCCAGCGTCTCTTGCGCCATGCTGTCGCCGCCTTCGGCAGCGCGAAGGTCCCACAGAAATGCCTTATGGGCATTCTTTGGGACATCGATTCCCAGCGAATCGATACCGCTAGAATAGTCTCTACTTAAGATAAACTGGTATGGCGCCGCACAACTCTTATGGGCCGCAATCCGCAGAAGCGGCAAAGACCGCTTCAAGAGACGCGCGCCGTGGGCACGCAGTCCCGGATTCTGGTGTGCATCGCCAAGGCGCAACAAATCGGCGCCGTACACACTGAAGCCAATAGGGTTGCCGGAACGGGCGGCGGCACGGGCTGAAGCCAAAAGCTTATGTTGTCGGCCGGGGCTCAAGGCTTCTATAGGATAGAATCGCGTCCCATAATACAAGGCCACCAACGACTGGGCGAGTCCGTCCCCATGGGCGCCATAATCCTGCAAGCGCGCAAGCGCCCGATGATGGCCGGCCAGGGCCTGATTAGCCAGGGTTGTCAGGGCGCACCCCGATATCTGGGTCCCCCAGGCGGGTGCCCAAACGACGATAAAGAGCAGTGCCCCCACCGCCAGCAAGCGGGAGAAGTGACGGCCCAAGCAGATCGGGGATCGACCGGATGCGGGCGGTATCGAGATGCGCATTCGGTTGTCGAGTGTTTCTGTTGGCCTCTCAATGGGCATCACCCGGTCTCCGAATACGTGCCTCCCTTACTCTCGGGGGGCATACCTGTGTTGTGCGTTTGTACCTAAGAAATAGTAGTCGCCGATCCAGAAAACAGCCAAGGATCTGCCGACCTCTTGTACCCGTAGCCGGGCTTCCCGCTTGCCGAGCGCTAAGCGCGGGGCGAGAGATTGTGCCATTACGGAGCTCTGGATTGAATATGATCCGCAATGGAGGAGGTGGTTGTCGCGGGATCCGGTGGGACAGCGGGTGGGCTTGCTACTGGCGCAGAGGGGATTGGCTATGCCAGCGGCCGTGGGTGCCAACGGGGCGCGTTGGGTCGGGCTCAACCTCGCCGTCAACCGCTATCCCTATGTCGGGAACGACCCCTTGAATTGGGTGGATCCGCATGGGGTGACCGGTAGGTCCACAGTTGCTGAAAGTCTTCCTTCAGCAGATAGGCGCGACGCTTTTGGCGTTATAGTGCAGCAACTAACGGCGTTGATCGGTCTTAGGCTTCTCGAGACAGGGTCCTTCGGTTCCTTCAACTCTGGCAGGAACACACATCCGTTGAGTGGGACTCAGTATCGGTCTAAATGCCTACCCCTATGTGGGGAATAGTCCGCCGAACTGGGTGGGCCAGAATGGCGCATTTCCTTGGCGCCCCTTTCTCGGTTTCTGGTTCGGCTCACTTTCGGAATTTCGGGGCATTTTAAACATCGGTATCCTGAGACCGTTGTCTTACCCGTTCAACCGCCAGCAGTATGTTTGCTGAAAAAGAAATGATAGGGGTAGGGAGCAAGATCATGAGCGATCAATCAGGCGAAGTGCCGAGGGAAGATCCGGCCGACAGCGTGGCGATTGAGCAAGCCCTAGCCATGATCGATGCGGATCCCAGTTCTGCCGCCGCGCGGTTAAGGGATCTAGCGGACCGCGGATCGCCCCGCGCGATGGCGTTGCTAGGATGTGCCTATCAGCAAGGTGTCGGAGTTCCGGTCGATCTTTATGAAGCGGAATCGCTCTACCGGCGCGCGGAGGCTGCGGGCGCAATGGAAGGGGTGTTTGGTCGAGGCCAAATATGTTTATTGCGGAAGGATTACAAGCAAGCCCGCGTGTTTTTTGTCGCAGCACAGGCAGGTGGACTGGACGAAGCGCAGGAGGCTTTACGCCAACTGGATGCGTTTGAGTGTGACGAGCGACTGCAAGCGCAGGTCGACGCGGCAGCGAAATTACGCGATATAGAGCCGGTAAAGTCGTTTGCCCTGATCCGTGGCTTGGCAGAACAGGGCCCTTTGCGGGCCATGGCGCATCTGGCCGAGCAGTATCATAGCGGTGTCGGCACACAGGTGAACTTTTCCGAAGCCGAGACGTGGTACCGACGGGTTGCGGATCGTGGCTGGGGTGAAATGAAAGCGCGCGCTCTCCATAATCTGGGATGGCTCTATGAGGAACAAGGAGATCCAACTCGGGCATTTGATTTGTTTCAGCAGGGTGCCGATCTAGGCTACGCGCCTTCTCTTTGCCATTTGGGTTACATCTTCTGGCGTGGGCTAGGCAGGGATAAGGATCCGACTAAGGCTCGAGCGCTGTTTGAGGAAGCGGTAGCGAAAGGCAATCTAGCAGCGCAAAAGTTCTTGGGTGTGCAGCTTTTGTCCGGCCAATTCGGTTTACGAGAAGCTCTACGTGGCTTGGGCTTGTATCTCCGGACGGCTTGGATGATCGTTGTTAAGGTTCCGTATGGAGATGACCGGGTGCGAATGTAGGAGCGGCAGGGGAAGTTTCATTGAAAAATTGTTATTGGGTGCAGCTGTGGCAAAAGATCGTTATCGGGATCCTGATTCTGATCGCCGTAGCTATTGCTGGCTATTTCTCATTCTCATCAGGTTATAACCAACTCACAGAGTCCAACCGCTCTGTAATGGGGTTCCCGAATACTGAAGGGACTAGCGGTTATTAGGGAATGTCTGATCTAACCCCCCATTTCAACAAGCGCAAGGCCGCGAAGCGGGGTTCTGGCGGGATGGATAAGCCAAAACACGCCGCCCCGCGCCCCAATCGGGCTTCTTTGGGCTGTTCGAGAGACCTTTTGTGGCCTGAACCCCGAATTCCGGACAGACTACGCCCGAGAAGGTCGCAGCAGGCGTTTGCGGACGAGGTAGAGGTTGGCCAAGGCGCAGGTCACAAACAGCCGGTGGGCGTTCTTCTCGAGACCTCGGTAGCGGACCTTGGTGAAATGGAACACGCCTTTGATGATGCCGAAGGCGTGCTCGACGCGGCTGCGGATCTGAGACTTCACGCGGTTACGAGCGCGCTCAACCTCGTTTACGACGCCTTTGTACCGATACCGGCGGTTGGTGAGGTCGCGGGCCTTGGGGGCGTGTTGCCGGAGAACATCGGTCTGGCCCTGATAGGCCGAATCGCCCCACACCCGGGTCTCCTCGCCATGGAGCAGATCCGGCAGGACCGTGGCGTCATGAACGTTGGCGGCAGTGGCCACTACGGTATGGATGACCTTGGTCTTGCTGTCGACCCCGATGTGGGCCTTTACCCCCTTTTAGGAGGGTTCATGCCGAAGTACCACTGGTTCCCTTTACGCGTCTGGTGCATGTCGGGATCGCGCTCTTTGTCCCGGTTCTTGGTCGACGAAGGGGCGTTGATGATGGTGGCGTCCACGATCGTGCCCTTGCTCACCTTGACGCCTTGGGACTCCAGGTGGTGGTGGACCTCCTGGAAGAGTTTCTTGCCGAGATGGTGCTTCTCGAGGAGATGGCGGAACTTCAGGATGGTGGTCTCATCGGGCACCGGTTCCCGACCGAGATCAATGCCGACGAACCGACACATGGCCTGGGAGCCGTACAAGGCCTCCTCGGCCCCGGGATCGGAGAGATCGAACCACTGCTGGAGGAAAGTGATCCGCAGCATACGCTCGAGCCCCACCGGCGGCCTGCCGTTCTCGCCCTTGGGGTAGTGGGGCGCGATCACCGCACAGAGGTCCTCCCAGGGCACTACTTTGTCCATTTCCGCCAGGAATCGCTCGCGACGGGTCGGTTTGCGGTAGGTCTCGAAGGTACCGGCGGCTAAGGTGATCTGGCGCATGCATCGTACCCCTGTGAACTGGCGCCATTGTACCATAACGGCTTGTGTATGGGGACTAAATCAGAGTTGCCTTAGCGTGAGAGAGCCGGTCAACAACATATGCAGCACCTGTCTTCCTGCGGCATCCTTACTACAGCGTCCGCCGCACATTCTGCGTATAGACAGCCTGCTGAATCTGAGCGGTCTCGTGCCGCTCGATGGCGGAACGTAATCCCGCGTCCTCGGGGCGTACGCGCAGGAGCTGCGTGGAGAGCACCAGGAGGGGCGCCGGTGGCACACTGTGGCGACGTGAGGTCTCG
>JAJYPQ010000244.1 GCA_021795255.1 Pseudomonadota bacterium | reverse complement strand
CGTTGACGCCGACAACATCGCACATGAGTTCATGGAACCGGGGCAAGAGATCAATGCCATCGTGCGCGCCACTTTCGGCGAGGAAATCGCCGACAGCGAAGGACATATCGTGCGCGCCCTACTGCGGCAACGAGTCTTTACCGACCCTGCCGCGCGTAAAACGCTCGAGGCCATACTCCACCCGCCCATTCACGAGGCCTTACGGAAGCGGTCGGAGGATGCGCATCCCTATGCCCTGCTGGTCATCCCACTCTTGGCAGAGATCGGTCGGCCGGATTTCGTGAACCGGGTTCTGGTCATAGATGTGAACACTAAAGAGCAAAAGCGGCGCTTGCAGGCCCGAGGGCTCGCAAATCAGACGATCGAGAATCTTCTCGCTATCCAGGCGAGCGGCGCGAAACGTCGGGCGCTGGCAGACGATGTGATCGCAAATAACGGTTCGCCCGCAGAGCTTTTGGTCCACGTCCGCGCGCTTCACGAGCACTATCTTCTCAGACCCGGACCGCGTGTCACGCCCTAGGGGGTAAGAACCTCAAGACCCAGGTCCCAGGCGTCTATTCAAAAAAATCTCGTGGATACCCTGCCAGGGCGGGCTTTGAACCCGCTACGCCGCTTAGGAGACCGTCGCGAGCCCGCACTAACGCCGATTAAAAAGAAGGCTGTCCTGCTTGACCAGGACACGCCAACGCCAGAAGAATATCCCAGCCAGCAGCCAGTAAAAGCCGATCACGGCACCCACGGCCACGAGGCGATCGCGGTTCCAAAAGAGCGCAATCACCCCAAAAGATAAGGCCACCACTCCCATCACAGAGAAAAAGGCGACACAAGCCGCAAAAATCGCCGCCCGCAAAAGCCTGCGCTTTTCGGCCCGGAGCACACGAAGGGGTTCGGCATAGCGCTGATTGACGAGCGCCACCAAGAGCGACACGAGTCCGATCAGAAAGGGACTTGAGGCCGCTCGCTGGCCGCCTGACGCGCCCTCTCCCAAGTCCCCGTCACCCACGGCGAGAACCGGCTCGACCGGCCAGATATCCCACCAGGGCGGCCACCCCGCCTACCACTAAAAGCGTCTGCCACGGATTCGTGCGAATCACATCCTCGGCGGCCCCGATACTCCCGGCCGTTCTATCAAAAACCATCTTTTCCGCTGTCTTTAACTGCCCTTTCACGCCCTGAAGCCGTTCCGCGAGATCGGTGCGCAAGGCCGCCAGTGCCTCCGCCCCTTCTTGGCTAGTCGCCTGAAGCAATCTGTCGCTATCAGCCAACACCACCTTAAAATCCGACAGTAACTGATCGAGAACCGTGCTTAAGCTTTCGGCTTTACTCATGGACGACCCCCTTTAATCTGTTGCTCGCTTGTCGGTCTCCGCAACCAAGGTATCGCGGACCATAACTACGACTCTAAAGGAAATGAGGCTATTTTGCCACGAAGTCCAGATAGCCAATCAAGGGAACTTGGGCAAAGCGCCGCGCACACGGCGGGTGGCGAGGCGATCGAGAAATCGCCGCCGCTCGCTTCAGCGTCTCGCGGCACGGATAATTAAGGTTATGCGACACCAATCCATTCTGAACGCCTCACCCAAAGATGGCGCTGCGTAAAGCAACGCCTTGCGCAAACGCTTCATGGGCCTCTCGGCAATCCTGTTCTTTCATGCCCCCTAGCGCGTAGACAGGCAGGTCAGTCTCCAAAGCCAGTTCGGCGAAGCGCGGCCAGCCGATAGGCTCTCTATCGGGATGACTTCGGGTATATCGGACAGGTGACAGTACCGCAAAATCGCAGCCCACATCTGCTGCTCTTTGCAAGTCCTGTTGGTCGTGGCACGAGGCACCGACAAGCTGATTTTGCGCGAGCGGGCGTTTGGACTGTTGCCATAGACGGGCCGAGGAGAGGTGCACACCGTCGGCGCATCCGCCGACCTCCTTCGGGTCGCCGTTCACTAGGCAGCGCGCGCCGTAAGAGACACACAGGTCCCGGAGGCGGCCCGCATACGCGCAAAGGCGCGCGCTCGACCAGGGCTCGCGTAACTGAACGAGACGCGCACCCCGCATGAACGCCTCCTTTAATCGTTCTTCGAACAGCTCTTCGCCGAGGCGTTCGACATCGCTTATGAGGTAGAGAGGCGGCAACATCAATCGCGGAAAAATCGGAAGATCGGCGGGTAGAAAGGGAAGTGCTGCGAGACTGTCTACGGCGCACCACCGCACTTCCTGACCCTCGCGCCCATGAGGCGCGCCCCGATAATCGTAGATCCGCCAAAACGAGAGGGTGACAGACGGCGGCGGGTCTGCCCGAAAGTGCGGGAGCGGCTCAGATCGCCCTACGACGATACCCAATTCCTCATCGAGCTCCCGCCGTAAGGCCGCTTCTTCGGATTCGCCCCCATGCACCTTACCACCCGGAAATTCCCAAAGGCCCCCGCCAACCTTGGTGGGGGGGCGGCGCGCGACGAGCACACGGCCAGCGGGATCCTGAATAATCCCGACAACGACCAGATTAGGTGCGGTAGGACCCGTTGATGCGGACATAATCGTACGACAAATCACAGGTAAAAACGGTGGCCTTTTCCGATCCCTGACCAAGATCGACACCAACGACGATATCCGATGCCGCCAGGGCCTTCTGACCTTGCTCTTCGCGATAGGTAGGATCCACCGCGCCATTGGCAAAAACCCGTATGCCGTTTAGGGTGACGGTAACGCGATTCGGGTCGTCCAGGGCCATGGGCGAGCGACCAACCGCCATGAGAATCCGGCCCCAATTGGGGTCACTTGCGAAAAGCGCCGTCTTCACTAACGGCGACTGGGCGATCGTGTTGGCAACGATCTGGCACTCGTGGCGCGACCGGCCGCCAGAGACGTCGACTCGCACAAATTTAGTCGCCCCTTCCCCATCACGCACAACGGCGTGGGCGAGTTCAGCACACACCGTCTCCAAAACCGCAACGAAACGCGCGAATAAAGGGCCGTCGCTCCGCTCGATCCGCACACCCGACTTGCCCGTGGCCAACACCATCACGGCATCGTTGGTCGAGGTATCCCCGTCCACGGAGATTGCGTTAAACGTTGACCCAATCGCCTCGTCCAGGGCGGCCTTCAAGACCGTCCGTGGGGCCGAAAGATCGGTGCCGATAAACGCGAGCATCGTCGCCATATTGGGATGAATCATCCCGGATCCTTTGGCAATGCCAACCAGCCGCACCAGGGTATCATCCAGCACGAGCTTGGCGGCCGAGGCCTTGGCTACCGTATCAGTAGTCATGATCCCGTGCGCTGCCTCAAGCCAACCGTCCTCGGTCGCAGCCGCGATCGCGGCTGGCAGGCCGGCAATCAAGGGCGCCACGGGTAAGCGTTCGCCAATCACTCCGGTCGAAAACGGTAGGATTTCTTCTGGCCGCAAGCCCAGCTCGCGCGCAAGAGCGGCACAACAGGCAAGAGCGTCCTGACGCCCGATGTCGCCCGTCGCGGCGTTCGCAAAACCGGTGTTAATGACCAAGGCGCGCGGTTCGACCTGCGCCAAATGGGATTTGGCAACAAGGACAGGGGCCGCCGCAAAATGGCTTTGAGTGAACGCAGCGGCAGCAGTCGTGCCCGGTTCACACTGAATGACCACGAGATCGCGTCGCCCGGCCTTCCGGATTCCCGCCATCGTCGTCCCCAAGCGTATGCCCGGAATTGCTCCGAGCGGCGGCGCCCCGTTCCCTGCTACTGCCATGCCATTCTCCTTAGGCGAGCCTGCCGTGACACTGCTTATACTTCTTACCAGAGCCGCACGGGCATGGGTCGTTCCGTCCCACCTTGGGACCGACCCGCGTCACGGTCTGTACCGACGTGGCATTCTCATCTTCCACCGCAAGGACGCTTGGGTGCTCGTAAAACGTCTCCCCATGCTGACGGCGTTGCTCGTCTATCAATTCGATGTCGCTCTCGTCTTGAATATCGACCTGGGCAATCGTTGTAATGACCTCATGCTTAACACGGTCCAACATTTGCGAGAACAACTCGAAGGCCTCGCGCTTATACTCCTGCTGAGGGCTCTTTTGCGCGTAGCCGCGCAACTGGATACCCTGACGCAAATGGTCCATCGCCGCAAGGTGATCCTTCCATTGGAGATCAAGGACCTGGAGCATGATCGCCTTTTCGAGATGGCGCATGGTCTCCGCCCCGAGTTGTTCCGTCTTCTGCTGATAGCTCTTCTGTGCCTCCTCTTGAACTCGCGCTCGCAGCGCCTCCTCATCGAGAGCACTATCCTCCTTCAGCCACAGGTCAAGAGGCAATTCCAGTCGCAGTTCGCGCGCGAGCGCCTCCTTAAGGCTTGCAATCTCCCACTGTTCTTCGAAGCTATTCGGTGGAATATGGGTACTGATGATCGCCTCGACGACATCGCGATGGATAGATGAGACACTGGCGCTGACGTCCTCTGCGACGAGTAACTTATTGCGCTGGTCGTAGATGACCTTCCGCTGATCGTTGGCCACGTCATCATATTCAAGCAGCTGCTTACGGATATCGAAGTTGTGGGCCTCGACCTTGCGTTGAGCGTTTTCAATGGCCTTGGTCACCCAGGGGTGCTCTATGGCCTCACCCTGCTCCATGCCCAACTTATCCATAAGACCCGCGACGCGTTCCGACCCGAAGATGCGCATCAAATTATCCTCAAGAGAGAGATAGAACCGGGTCATACCCGGGTCTCCCTGGCGTCCCGAGCGGCCGCGCAACTGATTGTCGATGCGCCGGGACTCGTGACGTTCGGTGCCGATCACCTTGAGGCCACCAGCCGTGATGACGCGATCATGGCGCGTCTGCCACTCCCGGGTTACCGCTGCCCGTTCCTCGTCAGTGGTGGCCTGTTTGGTATCGGCCTCGGGATTCCCACCCAAAACGATATCGGTGCCGCGGCCAGCCATATTGGTGGCAATGGTCACCGCCCCTTCGCGGCCAGCCTGAGCAATGATGTGCGCCTCACGCTCGTGGTGTTTGGCATTCAAAACTTCGTGCGGGATCTTGCCCTTCTTGAGCAATGCCGACAGACTCTCCGAGCTTTCGATCGATGCCGTACCCACAAGCACCGGTTGGCCCTTTTTATGCGACGACTCAATGTCGGCCACGATGGCGGCATGCTTCTCAGCGGCACTGCGATAAACTTGATCCCCGAGATCCTCGCGCACGGCCTGGCGATGGGTTGGTATCACCGTCACCTCAAGGTTATAGATCTCCTGGAACTCGAATGCTTCGGTATCAGCCGTCCCAGTCATGCCCGCCAGCTTCTCATAGAGGCGGAAGTAATTTTGAAAGGTGATTGAGGCCAGTGTCTGGTTCTCGTTTTGGATTTCGACGCGCTCCTTCGCCTCGACGGCCTGGTGGAGCCCATCGGACCAGCGGCGTCCTGGCATCATGCGCCCAGTGAACTCATCGACAATGACGATTTGACCATCAGACACGATGTAATCCACCTCGCGGTGGTAAAGGGCATGAGCGCGCAGAGCGGCATTGACGTGGTGAAGAAGCGCCATATTCGCGACGTCATAGAGACTCGCCCCAGCCGCCAAAAGACCGGCCTGTGCCAATAGACGCTCAGCAGCCTCGTGACCCTCTTCCGTGAGATAGATCTGTTTGGCCTTTTCGTCCACCGTGTAGTCCCCGGCGCCATCCTCCTCGATTTGCCGCGTGAGCTTCGGTACCATGACATCGATTTTAGCGTATAGCTCGGTGTTTTCTTCGGTCGGCCCGGAAATGATGAGTGGGGTTCTGGCCTCATCGATCAGAATCGAATCGACTTCGTCAACGATAGCGTAGTTAAGGACCCGCTGCACACGCTCCTCGGCGCTAAAAGCCATATTGTCGCGAAGGTAATCGAACCCGAACTCATTATTGGTGCCGTAGGTGATGTCGGCGCCGTAGGCGTCTCGTCTTGCGGGACCGTCCAGAGTTGAAACGACAGTTCCTACCGTAAGGCCGAGAAAGCTATAAAGCCGCCCCATCCACTCGGCATCCCGGGCCGCAAGATAGTCGTTGACGGTAACGACATGCACACCCGCACCCGGCAGGGCATTCAGATAGGCCGCAAGGGTCGCCACAAGGGTCTTTCCTTCCCCGGTCCGCATCTCCGCGATCTTACCTTCGTGCAAGACCATGCCGCCGATCAGCTGCACATCGAAATGGCGCATACCGAGAACCCGCTTGGAGGCCTCGCGCACCGTGGCGAAGGCCTCCGGCAAAAGCGCCGACAGTGACTCACCACGCCCAAGCCGTTCCCGAAACTGGATCGTCTGGGCCCGCAGGGCCTCGTCGGAAAGGGCGCTGCACTTCGATTCTAGCTCGTTTGTGCGGCTAACCTGCTGGCGCATACGCCGCACGACACGATCATTGCGGCTCCCGAAGAACTTGCTTAAGACGTA
>JAJYPQ010000243.1 GCA_021795255.1 Pseudomonadota bacterium | reverse complement strand
TAATGCGCGCTTCGCCCAGGTAGCTCAGTCGGTAGAGCAGAGGACTGAAAATCCTCGTGTCGGTGGTTCGATTCCGCCCCTGGGCACCAATAGAAACAATGACTTACAGCGTTCCCCCGAAGAGCCAGGCTTTCCGTGTAAGCACTATGTAAGCAGTTGACGTAAAACGAAGGGGTATTTGCTCGCGGATCGGCCAGCCCGTTCCGGTTATGCTATGTCCGGCCCCACCGTTCGGAAATAGGCAGGGCCTTTAGCGTCCCGCCGTCTATAAGCCCTTGAATAGGCGCCACTTTATTACGCTCGGAGTTTCCGATACCCTGTCGGAAATACCTGTGAGAAATACCTCCGGTATCGCATCGCGCTCGATACACTCCACCTTGGCTAGGGTGTCATGAGATACGCCAGCAATATCCGCTAGAGCGTCGCACGTTTTGCCTTCGCTACCCTGTGTAGAATTCTGCACAGGGTCGGCCTTTCCCGCTACCATGCGTTCCCTCGCCAGCTTCGCCAAGTCGTCCTTAACCAGTATGTGGCAAAGGATCAAATTGATACTTTGCCAACCGCCGACCGCCTGGCCGCCGAGTATGGCGTATCCCCTGCCACGGTGAAGCGCGCGGGGACGTACACAAATGTTAACTTTTGTGTACTTTTTCAGCCGGATGCTATCGAATGTTAGGAAAGGTTAACCCCGCGCTCGTCTTGGTATTGCGGCCCACCTTCTTCCGCTTTGCCCGCAAGGGTGACTTCTTGAGCTTGTGGCGCCCTTTCTTGCCGCCTGTTTCGTTACTGTTACGGTTCATTGTGTTGCCTCCTTCGGCTCGAAGTTCGGGCACCGCCTTTGCGTGAATGGGTAGCACAGCGGGTAGCCGGTCGCGTCCTTGGGCGGGTGTCCGGCTTTGGTGATCGCACACGTTCCGATCCCGCCGCCTTCGGGGTCATGGGTGAAGTGTTGGCAGTCGCCGCAGGTGTGAGGGATCGCGCGCGCGGTCACGTCGATATGGGCGCGAGCCAGGAGCCATGCTGCCGTGTCAGGAAAGCGCCGGGCCGTCTGTATGTCCTGCTCGATGGCGGTCAGGGGTTCGCCAAGTGATGCCAGCCACGCGCGGATCGTCGCCTCATCCTTGGGTGGGAGTTCCGTTACTGTAACGGTATCGGCATCCTTCCAGGGCACCGCGCCAGGGTGGCGGGTCTGTATCTGCTCTATGGTCTCCGGGGGTGATAGCCAGACCTCGCGGCCGTCCGGTAAGCGCCAGCGTGATGCGAGCCCACTTTCCGCCTGGATCGCCGCGCGTTCCTCCGCCGCGTAGGAGTCCGGGACGGGCTCGCTTTGGGGGTTGTCATTTTGTGGGGGTACAAGGGGTACAGGGGGCACAGCCAATACCGGCGCGGGTTTCGGCGTTCCCTGCGCCAGAGTGCATGGGGGTACAGGGGGTACAAACGCCCCCTTATCATGATTCCGCCTGATCTCTTGCAAGTCCTCGCCCGCCGCGAGACGTGCCACTAGGCTTGCTAGGCTCATATGCTCTCCATATTGATCGGGTAGAGATGCTTGATATGTCCCGCAGCGCGCACCGTTTTTGCTCGCTTCCCGTCCGGCCCAGGTTTCGGCAAGGCCCCCGCTTCGGTCAGGTGATCCAGTGCCCGCCGGAAGTCGAAACCATTGACGGCTTCGCGTAGCCCGCCGGCCGTGAAGAGGTACACGCGCCCCTCGGGCTCGTCCCGATACCAGCCTGCCTGATCCCGTATCTTGTCGGATGACTCGACGTTGCTGAAACGTCCAGTTCCATGACGGTCGATAAAGTCGCTAACGCGCTCGATGATCTGGCGGCGCTCGTCGTTACCTTCCCCGCGAGTCGCAAGCCATGCCGTAAAGCCATGAATGGCGGCGTCCAGCGCCAAGCCCTCGGGCCATCCGGTGATCCCGTATTCGGTTGCGAGTTCTCCCGCTAAGGCCATGACTGCGAAGCGCGCCGCTACGCGCTTATGCTGACCGTCAGTCGCGGCAAAGAGCGGGGCTTGCTTCAGGCTTTCGAGGTAGGCCGCTAGGTCTTGCGTGTCATGGGTCAGGTGCTCCAGGAAGGCGCGCCCTGCATGCCCGTGATGGGTGATCGCCGCCGTCTTGAGCGCATCCGAGAAAGCTGCGCCCGTGGCGTGTGCGTGCAAGTCATCCCATGCGCCATAGGCTCCGGTCGCGGGTATGTCGAGAAGTCGAACAGACTGCCCGGCCTTGGCCCGGTAGCCGCCCTCCAGCATGCTCGTACTGATGGTGCGCTCTCCGCTCGAGAGAACGAAGGTCCGCCAGCGCGTCACGGATCGCGCAGTTCCGGTGCGGCTTGCCCGTTGCTTACCTCTGCCGTTTCCAAGCGCATAGACGATGGCCCCGACCTCGCGCGGGTCGCACTCGGATATTTCGTCCAAAGCCAAAAGCCCGTCATTAAAGAGAGTCGCCGCCCCCTCCATGCCGTTCGCTGTTGCCCGCCAGGACCGCCGGTAGTTCGGGCCGCCCCATACGCTGCATGCGGCCTCTATCAACGTGGTTTTGCCCGTGCTTGAATCGCCCACAAAGTGGAGCCCGCCGCCTTCGTTATGGCACTTCGCCAAGAGTGGTCCGGTAAAGGCCGCCGATAGTGCAAGAATCAAAAGCGGGTTGCCTGGGGCCTTGGCTGCAATAGTTTCGCGCCAGCCGTCCAGGGTGCCCGCTTGGGTGTATTCCTCATGCCCCCGTTCGCCCGACTGAAAGATCACGTCCCCCGCATCCGGGCCGATCACGGCATCGGGTAGGACGAAGGCTTGCCCGTCCCATCCGACTTGCAGGGCACAGCGCATGCGCCGCTTGGGCGGTCGCGCTTGCAAGTAGCTCATCAGGAGGTTACGGGCTTGACTGCCGGGGGTTAGTTCCACGCCCATAGCTAAGAGTTCGCCGCGCAATTCCTCCCCTGATCCGCGCAGGAGTTCCATCGGCATGGCCCAGGTGCGCCAGGTCCCGCTAGTGTTGCGAAAGCGCAGAAGCCGCCCGTAGTTGCCTTCGTGAGGGTCATGGGTCACGGCGTCGATATGAAGTGGACTGCATATTCGCGTGATAGTGTCGTTCCCCTCCCGGTCCTTGCCGATGTGGTAGACGCCGGGGGCCAAAAGCTCGCCATTTAGGCGGCCAGGTTGGTCGAGGACGTGAAAGGGTGTGCCCCCTGTACCCTGAGGCGTTTCGTCTGAGGGAACGGCAGAACCCGCGCCACTACTGAGTGTGCCCCCTGTGCCCTCTGTACCCTCGCAAATTGGCAAAGCCTGCGCGAGTGCGTCCAGGGTCGCCGCGTTCTTGTTTATCTCCATCTCGGTGTCGGATATACTTTTCATGTCGAGTTATTCCTTAGTGAGCCCCGTTTGCAGCGGGGCTTTTTCAACGTCTGCAATAAGCCAAGCGACCCATTCGACGTTATCGGTGAGATCGTCTCCGTCCGCTTCGTCCAGGAGTTCGCCCGCCAGGATGCGAGCGCCGAAGGCCGATATGCGTTCGATCTGGGCCCGGCCCGGTAGCCCCTCCAAACTCAGCGCCGCCCGCAGTCTTGCGACGGCCGTTCCCAGGCGCACCCGATCCGCGTCATTGAGGGCCGGGCCGATGGTGGAAGCTGCAATGAGAACTTGCAGCGACTCCGAGCAGGCGCCTTTCAAGATCGCTTTGGTGGCTCGGTATTGGCGTTGGGGGGCTAATAGAGACTCGTAGAAAAGATCGCTCTGCCGAAGGCCGAGAGCGTCCACAATGGCCGCGAAGGTGCACCCGCTCCAACACTTGAGCATCACGCCGCGTTGGCCTTCCTTGACGGACAGGGACGGCTTCTTGTCGTCGTGGGCTGGGCATCGGGCCTGCCAGTGGTTGCCGACCTTCCGCACGCCCTCCAGGCGCTCCAGCACCAACCCCAGAGGGTCGCAGTTGAGAAGGGCGCTCATGACGGCAAGCCCAAAGCGCGCAGAAAAATGGCAAGCCTAAGCAGGAGCCCCGTAAGTTTTCGGCGCGTGGTCATGCGGAACCCCGGTCTGCCGTAGACGTGCGGGTGTTCGAGTCCAGCCAGGCGAGAACGTCTCGCCCCCGGTAAAGAGGTTGCCTGCCGACCTTGATAAACGCGGGGCCGGTGCCCGCCCATCGGCTCCGTTCGAACCATGCGAGAGATTTACGCAGGACCGGTGCTAGCTCGGTTTGGGTGTAAAGTGCATCGGGTTCAATGGCGGATAATGCTTGCTGTGACATTTCGATACCCCTGTTCGTTTGAGTCAGGGGTATATTGCCGAGGCGGGACGAAGTCGGGGCGGGGTAAAGGTGGCGAAAAATGCGTGAGGGTTTACCCCCGCAGGAGCCTACGCACCTCGCGGCGGTCGCGCAGGACCGTCACCTTGATCTTGTCGGCCAGGGGTCGGCTGATGGGGCGCAAGGCTTTCTCGATCTCAATGGCGAGATCATGCACAAGCGCCGCTTGGGGTAGCGGGTAGCCGGTAAAGCGAACCCGGACGCATCGTTCCCACGTTATGTTTTTGGCGTACCGTCCGTGCTCTTGGGCCTGGCGCTCGAAGGCGTCGGCCTGAGCCTCAAGGGCGGGCTTAATAACCGTCCCAAAATCCCACTGATAGAGAAGGACCCACGACGCAGGGTCGATTACATCCAGCGCCGCCAGGGCTTCGCGTAGTTTCTTGGCTTTGCGCTGATAGTTCCGCGCCGTGGTGCCCCCGTCGCGTCGGCAGAAGTCGAGAAACGCATGCGCGAACAGGCTGCGAAATTGGGTCTCGTTTGGGTTCACGAGGTGCCTCGTGGCACCTTGCCGATAGGGCAGATCCACGGTTAACCCGTTCTTTACGCAATACTCGGCCGCCGCCTTGGCAAAGACGGGGTGCAGCTCTAAGACGGCCCGCTTAAATGCCTCGTCCTCACGCCTCTGCATGGATCGCCACCACGGCCGCGCTCTCGCGCACCTTGGCCGCCTTCAATACAAAGTCCTCGATCTTCTCCATAGGAGCCCGTAGCCGTTCGGTGGTGATGACCAGATAGCCGCCGGTCACGTCCCCTTGGGTCTTGTGGTTCATCAGGCGCTTTAAGGCGTAGGACGGTATGTCCAAAGACTCCGCGAGAGTGGCGAAGGTGCGGCGCATGTCATGCACCATAAACTTGATGCCCGACGCCTTGGCGATGTTTTCCAGGCTATAGCGAAGGTTCCCGATCTGCCCTTGTGTGGACGTAAACACCAAAGGCCCTAGACGTTCCCGGCTGTTCAGAAGATCCGCCAGATATGGACCCATCGGCAGGGTGTGGCTTGTGTGGTTCTTGGTGCCATGCACCGTGAGCGTCCGAGCCTGAAAGTCCACGTCTGCCCATTGGAGGGTGCGGGCTTCCTCCTTGCGTAGGCCGGTGAGCAGCAGGGTTATGAAGTAGTCGCGGTGTGTGGTGTTGCGTAGACCCTGCACGGCCGTCCACCAGGCGGCCAGTTCATGCGCCTGTAAGACGCTTTGGCGGCGCTCCACGCGGTACCAGGCCCGCGCATGACTCAAGACGTGGGCGGCGTTGTCGGTGAGCAAGGGCCGGCCCTCAGTGTCGGTGTAGCGGCCTTTGGCGAAGGCCAGCAAGGCGCGTAGATACCGGCCCCACTTGTTCGCGCTCGCCGGCGTCGCCTTACCGATGCGCTTGTGCCGGGTCAGGACCATATCAGGCGTGAGTGTGTTTACGGTTTTCTTGAGCCAGTCGGGCGAGTAGCGTTTGAGTACCCCCGCCATATCCTTCCGGGTGCTCTCCGTAATGGCGTTGCGGGCCTCCCCGTAATCGGTTAGGACTTCCGCCAGCGTCTTTTGCTCCAGGTTTTTGCGTCTCTTCTCCGCTACGGGGTCGCCGCCACTGGCGATCTGCCCGGTCGTGATCTTGGCCAGCTTGCGGGCTTGCTCCGGGGTGACTTTCCCATAGCGGCCCAGCGTCATGCGCCGGTCCTTGCCGTGGATACGCTGTTGCAGGACGAAGGTCTTGGTCCCGCTAGACATGACGCGCACACCAAAGCCCGTGAGGTCGGTATCCCATGCCAGGGTGTAGCCCTTCTCCGGGATCGGGAGCGCGTCTACCGATTCCTTATTCAGCTTGATCTTGTGCATAGCCCCTTCTCCCGTGTAAGTGCCGTGTAAGCACAGTGTAAGCACTTGGCGTAAAACGGCTTCAAACAACACAGGACGAAGAATAGGCTTAAAACAAGGGACATTCAAGCGAATTAAAAGCAATGGTATTTCAGTGTAAGTGGACGGTAGGCCGGACAAATAGGACTGAAAATCCTCGTGTCGGTGGTTCGATTCCGCCCCTGGGCACCACTAAAAACAATGACTTACAGCGTTTCCCCGAAAAACCCGATTTTCCGTGTAGGACCAGCGTGGGACGCAGGAACGAAA